>JAYEIY010000264.1:0-6363 GCA_034660375.1 Verrucomicrobiota bacterium | reverse complement strand
GCGTTGTTGATCATTTAATTGTGCAAGAGCATTTTTATAGGCTTCATTAAACTCTTCTGTAATTATGCTTTTATTATTTGTCTGCGTGTTTTCATAAAAAACTTCAGAATACACCGTTTTTTTCTTTGCTTCCTTTCTGCAGTAATCAACGAATAAATGATGGGATATTCTCATCATCCATGCAAGGAAAGTTCCTTGCTCTTTATAGTTATGTAGATTATCTATTGCCTTTATCCATGCCTGCTGATATATATCATCAGCCAATTGACTTTGTCCCGGTATCAATCTGTTCAAATAAGAATAAAGAGGCTTTCTATATTTTTTATAGAGAATTTCAAAGGCACCTTCATTTCCCTGTAAATATTCTTGTATGTAAGTATAATCTTCTAAATACATTCTTTTTTTCTTGTTTTCACCCATATAACGTAGAAAAGTAAGGATTATTATATCATTTTGGAGATTTTTTTTCTTTTTCAATTAGACATTGCATGAAAGGTCTTTTTCGCTTTGCTCGAAGACATTTCGTACAATATCTATTTGCAAAAATACACTAAAGGTTTATTTCCTGGAGTTCTTTTATTATGTAAGCCATTCGGGGGTAACGTTTTTTCGGATTGCGTTCCAGGCATTTCATTACAAGATCTATCAACTCGTAGGGGAGATTAGGAACTCTATGGTTAAGGCTTACTATTTTGCGTTCTTTACGCAAACGTTTTTTCTTTACTTCTTTCAGAGTATCTGCCGGAAAAGGCTTGTGACCAGAAAGAAGATAATACGCAAGCACGCCAAAAGAAAACATGTCAGACAAAGGTCCTACAGGTTTTCCGAGTAATTGTTCCGGTGAAATATAAGAAACAGAACCATTCCCAGCCAATATTTTTTTCCCGTAGAACTTACGACTCAAATCAAAATCAGTAAGTTTGATACAAAAAAGATTGTCTGTAATAGATTTTTCTGTCAATAAGAAATTTTCTGCTTTAATATCAAGGTGAATTATACCTTGTTTGTGGAGAAATTCTATGGCTGTTGCTATCTCTATGAGAAGCTCAATGCGATGAGAATTGAGAATTTCATCCTGTTTATGTATCAGAGCTTGAAGATTTGGACCATCTATGTATTCTATAATTTCATATGGAGTAATTCCTGAATAACCCCATTCATAAGAAAAGACAATATAGTCATTAAATGGTAACTTACTTCTTAGACGAATCCCCCGAAAAAAGCACCAATGCATCTTTTTGTTAAAGATATGCTTTGGAAGAAGTCTTCTTATTAAAACCTGACGATTTTCCTTGTCAACTGCCAAATATAAGGTAGACAAGCCCCCCTGAGCAAAGTGCCTTATAATCTTTAAATCTTTTATTTGCTTTGCCATAAGATAAGTCTTTTAATTTCTTACAAGTTTACAAAATTTTACTCTATTTTTTAGAAAATCAAGTTAATTTGTGTAAAAAAGGATTACTGCAATAATTTATTATTGTTCAAATGAGGGTTCCCTGGATACCAATATTTTGACTGAAGGATATTTTCAACTGCTTTTTTTGTTTTTCCCTGGTGTAATTGGGCTTCGGAAAGATAAAGATAATAAGCGGAACGATGAGGAGTTTTTGAAATAGTTCTTTCAAAACATCTTTCAGCAAGAAGATAATTTTTTGACTGCAATGCTATTTTCCCTAGTATTCCTGAGGGATATGGAGAGAGAGGAAGTAATTTTTCTGCCATTTTTGCTTTTTTCTTAATCTGATAAAGGACTGGTTGTTCAGAGTATTTAACATAATTATAGAGTTCTGCATAGGCTTTTTCTCCTGGGATACGCAAAGTGGCCATAACAATTGCTAAAATTGAAAATATAATAAGAAAAACCTGAAAAAAAGAAAAAAACATACCATATCCAAAAAGACAGAAAACTTTTTTATCAGACTTTGCTTCACTTTCAGTTGATTTAGAAGAAAATAAAACTGTAAACGGAAGTATTGCATAAATAAAAGTTCCTGCAGGAATCATAATATTAAAATCAGCAAGAGAATGAATCCCCCAGCATAACATTCCTAGTATTGTTGGATATAAATACTTTTGAGAAGTTTTTTGCTGTCGAAGAAAATCATAGAGAATCAATGGAGACAAAAGACACAAAGTAGCTGCAATTAATCCGAGAAAACCGGTTTGACTTGCAAGATTAAGCAGAAAATTATGTGGAATGCGAGTTTCTTCTGCACCGGGAGTCTTTAAGCGCATATAATTCGTATAAAATTCGCCTAAACCATACCCTGCCACAGGTTTGTCTAGAAATAGGTTTGTTCCAACCCTATAGTATTCCATTCTTGCATGAAAAGAACTTAATAAATCTCTTCCACTATTTACAGTAAAAAAAAGAAAAAGAGCAAGAATTAAAGCCGTAATTCCTCCAGAAATCTTCCATTTTTGTTTGATGGGAAGAATAAAAAAAGTCAAAAAAAGTCCTGCACCTAAAGCAATCATTGCCGCCCTGCTCTGAGAAAGAATAAATGCTCCAAACAATAATACCAATCCAAAAATTAAAAATATTGGAATGCTTATTTTTTTGGGTTCAACCAATCGACCTGCCCGATAAAGTGCGAAGAGAGCCAAAGGACCAAGAAGTAAAAGATAAGCAGCAAAACTGTTAGGATATGTAAAATGTCCGTAAGCCCTATTCTGATTAAGTCTATGCAGCAAATTAGGATTAATTTCTATGCCATGTTTTTTTGCCTGCTCTAAAGCAAATTCTCTATTTTCCTCAAAACCTCCCCCCGCGAACTGATTCCAACCAGCAATAGATTCAAAAAGAACCCCCGTAACCAAAACAATAATCAGAACTTTTCTAAAACTTGTATCATTCAAAGCAAGAAGACAAATTGTCCCAGAAAAAATAAAAATACCCATAAAATTCAGGATATAGACATAGGCAAAATCATATTCTGTTGTATTCAACAAACCTATAAAAGAAGAAAGAGAGAGGAAAAGCCACAAAAAGGGAAATAAAAAATATTTCTTTAAAGAAGTTTTTAAGTGGAATGGAAAAAATAAGACAACCGGTATGCAACCAATCCCGACAAGCAAAGGAAGCACGATAGGATGCCAACTGGCATAAATCCACTCTAACAAATTGCATGGAAAAACTCCTACCTCAACAGGGGTAATTACATTTCCAAACTTAAAAGGAAGTAAAAAAATGAGAATAAGAAAATATGCCTTTAAAAATTCTTTAAAGTACCGCTTAAATAAGATTTTCGGTGGCTGAGACATTGGAAATCCTCAAAATCATTCTTTTTACTTCTTCGCTTTCCAACCATCCGTTAATTCGGTTTCTGATTCGTCTTCAAGGCGTTTATTAAAGTCTGTTAATGCCTGACGTTCAATTTTTTCTATATAAGTCTTTTTATATTCTTTTTTATCTTTTTCATACTGCTTATCAGATGGAGATTTTACTTTCTTGACAAAAAGAATTCTATAAGAATTTCGTCCTTTTATAGGAGGCAACAACTCTTTACTTTCTGCAGATTCTACTGCTGCTTTTATTTGAGTTACATCAGCAATTCTCGGAGATTCTTTCTGGGTAAATTTTTTGATATCTTTAAATTTATAGTACTTAGCAATGATCTCAAATTCTTTGTCATTATCCAGTTCTTTTTTCAGTTTATTATATACTTCATTGCCCTGTGTTTTTGCTTTTTCCATTGCTTTTTCATTTTTGAGAGTACCTTCGATCTTTTTCTGAAGTTTTTTATCTTTTTCGTATTCAGGAATATGTGTATCATGTTCTTTACTGAAACATGCTACATAAAACTTATTTTTATTTTCTACAACTTCAGAAATTGGATTTTCTACGTCAAACGCAAAGACATTTCTAGCAAACTGATATCCAAATTCACGAACATAACCATTTTTTGCGAATGCTTTAGTTGTTTTAAGCTTCAGTTTTTTCTTTGTTGCCAATTTTGAAAAACTTTCTTCTGCATTTCCTTCTGGATCATTCTGTACTGTATTGTAGGCTTTTAAAGTAAATTTTGCTGCAGCATCTTTGGCTATATCAACAGCTTTTTCCAATTTAACTTTTGATAGAACCTCTTTCTTTGCTTCTTTCAAGGTCTTTTTCTTACCTTTTTTATCATCCACTTTAATAATATGATATCCAAAGGTAGTTTCTACAATAGGGCTTACCTTTCCTTTTTCCATAATAAATGCCATATCTTCAAATGGTTTTGCCATACGTCCCTGACCAAACCAGCCTAAATCTCCACCTTTCTTAGCAGATGGACCTTCGGAATTCTTTTTTGCGGACTCCGCAAAATCAGCACCATCCTTTATCTGCTGGAGAATTTTTTCAAGCTTTGTTTTTTTCTCTTTTTTGATCTTCTTAGTATCATCTTTGCTTACTTTTATTAAAATGTGACGTGCTTTTACCTGCCTCGTATCAAAATCTTTTTTGTGTTCATCATAGTAAGTCTTTATATCCTCATCAGCAACATTTTCTACAAGTCCTGTAAAATTTTTTGCATCAAAAGTTACGACCTTATATTCTCTTTGAATAGGAACTCTATAATCTTCTTTATGTAAATCAAAATATTCTTTTTTCTCTTTATCTGCAATCTTAATATCCTTTTTTAATCCGAAAGAAGAAATTTCATGTTGCGTTACAAAAAACTCTTTATTTTCACGATTATATCCCTGTCTTATCTCTTCTTCGCCAACAACAACCTGATCTTTTACATAATTATTAAGCCTTTCAAGAATAATATCTTCACGAATAATCTCGTCAAAACGTCCGCCTGTTATTTTCTTGGGAGTCAAATAAAATTTCTTAAATCGTTTAAATGCTTCTCCATTAAACTTATCATCTTTCTGAAACATGGGCATTTCATGAATTTTATCTACCACTTCCTTATCTGAGACTTTATCTAGTCCTAATTTTTTTGCTTCACGCAAAGTACGAATTCTGTTCAATGTCGCATCAATCCAGTAATTATGCCATTGACTTTTCTGACTGACAAGCTGTCCTGTTCGAATAAGAATATTTGTTTCTGTGGCATAAAGTTGCTCATAAAATTGATCATGGTCTATTTTTTTCCCGTACATTTTCCCAATTTCAATATTTCTTGGATTGGGGGCATTTCCACCCATTCTGCCCAAAAACACAAATGGGATGATAATTGCTGCTCCGATAAAACCAAAAGCCAACTTGGTGTGTTTCTGACAAAACTTACTTATTTGACTTAGTAACATTTTTTATTCCTTTTATTTTACGTTTATTTTTATTTGAGTATTTGTAATCGAACTGTTTAAAAGGTATAAGGCTTACAGGATTCTACAAGAAATAAAGATATTTTTTAATTATTTTTTTTAATTATTTTTTTTAATTATTTTTAAATATTCAAGAAAAAACTATGAAAATATAGAAATTCCATTATGTTTTTGCTCATTTCAAAGGGATCGGGGCGTGGCTCAGCCTGGTTAGAGCGCTACGTTCGGGACGTAGAAGTCGGAGGTTCGAATCCTCTCGCCCCGACCAATTTTGAAAACATCTGTTTTTTACATCTCAGGATCTTATATTTACAAAAAACACATTTCTAACCAACTGGTCGCATAATTCCACAAATGATATTCCTGTTTTTGCTGCAGCTTTAGGTAACAAGCTGGATGCTGTGAACCCCGGAATACTATTTGCTTCTAAGACATAAAAGGATAAATTCTTAATTATAATATCGACTCGTAATATATCCTTGGCGTCAAGGATTCTAAAACATTTTTCAGCTATTTTCTGTGCTTTTTTACAGTGTTCTTTGTCTACATTTTCCGGAGGACAAAGATATTGTGTTTTGCCGTTTTTGTAGAAATATTTAGCATCCAGATCAAATAGTTTTCCTGGTGGGATAATTTCTATAACAGGAAGTGCTTCTCCATTGATTATGCCGACTGTTATTTCTGTACCCTTTATATATTCTTCTGCTAGAACAAGGGTATCCTTCTCAAATGCATTCTCAAGAGCATTTTTCCATTCATTCTTATAATTCACAATAGAAAGTCCAAATGTAGAACCTTCGTTTGCAGGTTTTACAATAAAAGGTAATTTTAATTCTTCAGGAAAAGGAGCATCAGAGGTTTCAATAGCTCTGTATTGTGGTGTTAACACAGCATGCTCCTCTAAAATCCTTTTTGTAAGGATTTTATTCATTATGGTTCTGCTTGCAGAAGATGAGCTTCCAACAAACGGAATTTTTCCATCTTCAAGTAAAGCCTGTATTCCTCCATCTTCACCAAAGCTTCCGTGAAGAACTGGAAAAACGACCTGCGTATTATCCGGCAAAATTGGCAATTTATTTTTTTTGAGATCAATTTCGTGTACAA
>JAYEIY010000263.1:0-6384 GCA_034660375.1 Verrucomicrobiota bacterium | reverse complement strand
TTACTACCTCTATATCATAGAACTTCTGCAATCTTACAGACAAAGAACTATACTCTTTAGTATTACAAGATGCCACAAGTCGATCTGCCATCTCCTTTTGAAGCATGAATACAGCTTCAACAGGCGGATTTTCCATTTCAAGAAGACTGGAGATAAATATACTGCTTATGGCATAGGGAAGGTTTCCAAAACACTTGAATTCATGATTGAGAAAAAGCTCATTCCACCCCATTTTACAGGCATCTCCCTGAATAATTTTAAGCTTATTATTCCCTTGATACTCAGCTTTCAAGTAATCTGCTAGACGATGGTCATATTCTACTGCTGTTATATGAGCTCCTGTCTTCAATAATTCAGCAGTAAGCGCACCTGTGCCCGGACCAATTTCCAGAACTTCATCTTTAGCAGATACTTTTACAGCCTTCATAATTATATCAAGAATATTTCCATCTGTAAGAAAATTCTGTCCGAGTTTTTTGCTTGGTCGCAACTCTATATCATTGAGTATTTTTTTTATTTGTGTCGGTGTCATTCCATTTCGAGAGTTTTGTTTGAATAAAATCAATTATCTGCTGATGTTGTTGTTTTCCATTTCCTTCTATTGTGATTGGTTTTCCGAAAGCAAAATGTACTGTCTTTTTTCTATCTATTTTTCCGAGGTCTTTTATCATTTTACCATTTCCCCAAAAGTCAGTTTTCAGGGCAACCGGGATAATTTGTTTTTTTGTTCTTTTTGCAAGTTTTACTCCTATTGTATTAAATTTTTCAGGGTCAAATTTTGCAGTTCTGGTTGTCTGTGGAAAGACTAAAACAGAAATATCATTTTTCAGTCGTTCTGTTCCAGCTTTTATGATAGTTTTATAATCATCTATAGGATTTTTACGTGTTACGGCAATCGGATTTATAGCCTTGAGAATATGTTTAAAAACGGGTATCTTCAAGAGTTGTTCTTTGAGAACAATTGAAAGATATTCTTTGGAGGGAAGTATTATTGATGGTAAAACCAGAGTTTCTAATGTACTCATATGGTTTGAGACAAAAATAACAGAACTCTCTGAAATACGAAGATTATCCATACCGGAAACCTCAACAGTTCCACCAAATCTTTCAATGCATTTAAAATAGTTAAAGCTGTGAAAAAACCAATTCAACCTATCAAATCGGTCTTTTTTAGCATCCCTGCTACTTTTCCATACATAATAAAAAGCCGGAATGTAAAAACCCAACCCCATAGGTGAAAATAATTTACATAAAAAAGATGCAGAATTTGCCCTTGTCTTATAAGAATCTTCCCTGAATAAAGAAATATCAGGAAATTTTAAAGTATCTTCCATATTAGTATTGTTTTTCATAGTAAAAGTAATTATTGTTGACTTGTTATCCGTTTTTCAGCTCAAATATAACTGATTTTTATAAAAATACAACAAATTAAATGAATGAAATAATACATAAAGAGGGATCTCTCTGGTGTGCAGCAAAAACTAAACCCAGATGCGAAAAGAAAATTGCACAATATTGCGATAAACATCAACTTTGCCATTATCTACCCCTTAGAAAAAAAATAAAACGTTACAAAAGCAAAACAACAGCAACTTTCCTTCCATTGTTTCCAGGATATCTTTTTATCCAGATTTCCCCAGAAACAAAAACTCTTGCTATGCATTCTCATAAAATAGTCTACTTTATCTCCCCAGATCAAGAAGCAGAATTACAATTAATAGACGAATTAAATGCCATCCAAAAACTCCAGAATGCACAGGATGCCGGAGAAATGGTTCTACGCCCTGAAATAAAAGAAGGTAATACAGTTATCCTGAGCACAGGACCATTTGCAGGATTATCCGGTATAGTTACAAGAAGAGATAATAAGCAAAAAATAACCATTAATATAGAATTAATAGGTCAATCCGTTACTATGCAAACCGATATTGCTGACGTAGAGCTTGATTGACAAAAAGAACAAAAGATACTTGACAGATAAAAAAAACTAGATAATTTCAATTCGCCTTTTTAACAACAAATATAAAATAAAACAAAAGAAAAAAAATGAACAAAAAACTCACAAAAGCCTTAACTCTACTAACTGTATTTCTCACCACAATCTCACTCTCAGCTGAAGATCTGCTGAAACCGGTCAATGACCTCAAACTGGGGACGTTCTCAGGAAGACTCCAACTCCTCTCAATGCAAAGAGATGGTTCGGATGCAAGTATCTACAAAGGCAACACTAACTCTACATCTTTAGCTTTAAAGCTAGACTACCTCTCTCCTGAATTCGCTGGATTAACACTTGGACTATCCTATATAGATTCAGAAATTCTTGCTTCAGGTGGAGGTAATCTTGACGCTGGGAAAAATGCAGGAGCAGGAACATTGTTCAACGGAGGCTTTAGTCTTCTCAACGAAGTTTGGATTAATCTAAATCTAGAAATGATTGGTCTTGAAAAAACGGATATCAAAGTAGGACGTCAAGTTTTTAACCTTGAACTTATCCGTGCCGATGATATCCGTCAAAAACCTCGCTCATTTGAAGCTGTTTCTGTAACAAGTAAAGACATTGAAAATCTGACATTAACTTATTTGCACGCCGAAAGAATGAGTGATGTCTGGGTCAATGATGAACGCTGGAAATTTCTTGACATTAATAGCAATCCTGATTCTACCATGGGAGAAGCTGAAGCAAATCACCAAACAAGAGGTTTAGAGTATATCGAAGGTGTTTATTCAAAAGAAGGTCTTACAATTGCTCTATATGATATGTACGAACATGATTTTATGAATTCAATTGGAACAAGAGTAAATCTTACACTTACCGACACAACTGCAATAACAGTATGGTATTTACATCAAAATGGAATTCAAAAAACTGATAATAAAGCTGGCAGAAATGCAAATCTTTACAGTTTTTCTGTAACCCAAAAAATAGGAAAAGTTACTGTTGAACCCGGATTTATGAGTATTGCAGGCGGAAATGGAAACACCACTGACGAAGGAGTCAGAACTCAGATCCCTTACGGTTACAATCATCCTATGGCAAATTCTCTTATGTTGCTTTCAAAACAATGGGCGGCAGGTGCAGATACATACTTTGTAAAAGCTACCACAAAGATTGATAAAACGATTCTTTATGTTCTCGCTTCATATACAGACCATGACAATACTGTTCTTGCTTATGATGCATACGAAGTTAATGTTATTGCAAAACAACTGCTTACAGAAAACCTTAGCGCATGTGTGAAATTCGGCTACGGAGCAAGAAGTGGAAAAGCTGGGACAAGAGATAGCCATGCAACAGATACACGTCTCTTCATAACATACAATTTCTAAATTAGATATAGAAATAAAATCAAAAAAGCTTTGCCTAACCACGGCAAAGCTTTTTTTTTATCTTATTGTTTTTTAAACAAGGCTACAGAATTTGCTGGATACTACAGGACTATAATAAAAACCCTGTTAATCTTGCATCTCCTGTAATCCTGTCTAAAATGCTGTTTCCTGATTTTTATTGAAGTATAGGTTCATCATTAAATCTACTTCTGCTTTTATTTTTTCAACAAAGCTTTGCGGCTCTAAGACCTTGACATTAGCACCCTCCCCCAAGACCCAGCGTGTTATTTCATATTCGTATGCTTCGGGAAACAAAACAATAAGATCACCATTAGACTTTTGTTTATAGTTAAAGCCCTTTGCTGTAGATTGCTCTTTTAGATAACCCGCGATAGTAGAAGAACACTGTACTTTTATGTTTTTTAATAAAACATAATTAAATAATCCATTTGCCTCTGTATCTTTTAGTAAAGCCTTGTCCTGAAGAAAAGATTCTTCGAGAATCTCAGCATCTACAATCCTGTGTATCGCAAATACAACTCCCTTCTTATCGTTACATATATCATTCTTTTTGTCAAAACCTTTTAGATACCATGCTCCATTATGCTCGGCAAGAATATGTGGCTCAAAAGTTCTTGTTGAATATGCTCCGGAAGATTTCCGATAATTAAACCTAATGACACGATAATTCCGCCAGGCATCAAAAACAATTTTAAAAACTAATGGATTAATTGTTACTTTTGTATCGGTTGCAATAATAAGAGTTTGAAAATATCTCGCATCAAATAAATCTTCACTTGAAGATGCAATCATGCTTTCTGCACTTTCATTAATCTCCTCTTTTATCGGAGCAGGGATAAATTGTTCAGCAATACGAGCACTCAATAATGATGAAATCAATAGTTTTTTTTCATTTACTGGACATTTAAAGGTCCAATCACAATAAAGAAAGTAGCCTTTTTCTGCAGGATCATATTCAATCGGTGCATTAAAATATTCCTTCAGATAGTCAATATCCCGTAAAATAGTTCTCGGAGAACAAGAAATATTGATATTCTCATCCAAATCCATTCTCTGTAATTTTTTGGCAAATGAATTAGTATTTGGATATGTCTTCTTTTTGAGTTCAGCTACAAATTTTATAAGGCGTAATAATTGGTTTTTCATGTTTTTATTCTCTTAGCAGTAATATTTGTGTTTTTTATGGCAAGACTTTTTAGAAGATCAGTTATCTCTCTTAATATCAATGAGATAAGTTTTTTTAAATTTCAACTTTTACTCTTTCTCTCATTTTCTAATCCTCCTTTTTTGTTTTTTTGACAGAATAATTATGTGACAGAATGATTAAGAGCATTTTTGCCTCTTCACGATAATGCGTACTTTTAGGCTCATAAGCCTTTACTCATTTCCTTATGCTATTTTTATTGGTACGCATTTCCGTGATGAACCATTTTTTCTAATTATTTTGACTTAAAGTCGTTAATTATTCCCGCTCTACGAGCTAAGAAATACTTGCATTCGCAAATACCGTTCGGGGACTCACTTTCCTGTCACATAATCATTCTGTCAATCTGCCCTTCGCCCTTAATTATTCCCGCTCTACGAGCTAAGAAATACTTGCATTCGCAAATACCGTTCGGGGACTCACTTTTCCCGATCTTTCGCCCTTAATCATTTTGTCACATAATCATTCTGTCAATCTGACCTTCGCCCTTAATCATTCCCGCTCTACGAGCTAAGAAATACTTGCATTCGCAAATACCGTTCGGGGACTCACTTTCCCCGATCTTTAGCCCTTAATCATTTTGTCACATAATCATTCTGTCAATTAATTGTTCTGTTTTATCCAGTTTGGGCATTTTAAATACCGTTTTTTGAAAAAAACTTTTTATCTATGACACGTCCTGTCATAGGTCTCTGCGTAGATTAAATATCAAAGGACATTCTTTTACAAAGAAAATAATCCAAGAAGAAAGAAAAACAAAGAATTTTTAACAAAAAAAAAGGAGAAATAAAAAATGTGTACAGAAAACCAAAAAGTACAAATCATCAAAGAAAAAACAAAAATTGACAGCACAGATTTCTTTGATCAGTGGAGAGGAGTAAAAGCAGAAAATACAGAAATCATTTTTGATGGTTTCGGAATAGATTCATTACACGGAGATTATTTCTTCTCTAAAATTGATTTTTCTGGTGCCATGAAAAAACCAGATGATGCATGCCTAGATATACAAGGAGGAAGAGCCGTCTTTAAAAAATGCCTTTTTCATAATATCAGTTCACGCCTCTTAATGATAAATGCATTAGGAGAAATCCCACATCAAAGTAGAACTCGTCCTCAAATTCTTTTTGAAGACTGTACATTTAAAAATTGTTCTACCAGTGATGAAAATATTCCTCTTTTCTTTTTTGCACAAAATTATTGTGAAAATAAAGCAATTGTACATTTCAACAGATGTCGCTTTGAAGATTGTAGTGCATCAGCTATAATAGAAATTTTGGATTTGGAAGATAGAAAAGACTCCAAAATGAGAATCTTTTTTACCGAGTGTGATTTTATGAATTTTAATTCTCTGTCTGACAAGGATGAAGAAGGAAAGGAGTTTGATTTTCTAAGCAGAAGAATAATTTTCAATGATTGTAATTTTAGGAATTGTACGGGTGAAGACATAATTCAGGAAAATATTGCAGATTTTGTAGATGCAGTTGATTTTGAAGCATTAGTAACCAACCCTGAAAATAGAAGAAAGATGGGAAATTTTTTGGGAAACTCAGTAAAAGATTTGTTCGCCGAACTAAAACAAATAACTAAAGAAGCCCTAGAAGAATAACTGGTAGGTTAGGCATTCTTGCCTGACATCTGGTAGGTTAGGCATTCTTGCCTGACATCTGGTAGGTTAGGCATTCTTGCCTGACATCTGGTAGGTTAGGCATTCCTGCCTGACAAGTGGTAGGTTAGGCATTCTTGCCTGACAAGTTGTAGGTTAGGCATTCCTGCCTGACATCTGGTAGGTTAGGCATTCTTGCCTGACAAGTGGTAGGTTAGGCATTCCTGCC
>JAYEIY010000262.1:0-6397 GCA_034660375.1 Verrucomicrobiota bacterium | reverse complement strand
TGCATGGTGAAATTCTGATGCAGCAGGAAAACCTATAGGATCCCATGAACCTTTAAAAGCTCGGCTTCCAGAAGAATTAACTCTCAACCAGACACAACCATTGGTATTAAAATCCCAATTCTGAATAAAATTATGACGCCCATTTTCTGCACGGCAGTCTTTTGTAAGTATCTCACAGCTCTGGCTGATCTCAAATAGATATCCGTTGCCTCCGCCTCCACGATTTTGTGGATTATTAAAATCACAGTCTGAAACGGTCATCTTTTTAGATCTTCTTATAATAATCCCCCCAGATTGAAGATGCATTCCTTTCTGTTCGATAACTGCAGACGGAAATGAATCAACGCCTGAAACCCAGCAATCTTTTACAGAACGAAATTCAATTACATGCCTTCTGTCATATTTCCATGCATTCTTTTTATCAGTAGCATTACAAACAGAAAGGTTTTCTATCCCACACTCTGACAGATAACCATCAACAATTTTAAGAGATAGATTATCTCTGCATTTCAGAGAATATCGTATAGGAACTTCAAAAGTTACAGAATTATTTTTATGATCAACCGTTTTTATTTCCCGTCGGAAAAATGTACGCCATTTATTTTTGGCAAATTTCCAGTATTTACCCATTTGATGGTCATGAATAAAGGATTCTGTTATTACTATGCCTATATCTATGTCCATTCCCTTTTCAAGACCGTCAGTATGTTCAGGGAAAATCTGTTTTGAAAATATTTCGGTATCTTTTAGAAGTTTTATCTCCGTACGATGCTGTCCTTTACCCGAGAAAAAAATATTAGCAGGAAAGGAACCGGAAAAACGGAGTTTAGTTTTACTTTTACCAGCACCTCTCAAGACTATATTATTATGAAATATTTTTATGGGTTTAGTAAGTAAATATTTTCCTGGAGGAATAAATATTTCTGCCCCTTTATAGTGCGTTGCAGCGTTCACTGCCTTGGAAAAAGCCTCAGAAGAGTCTTTTTCCCCCGTAGAATCAGCACCATAATCTGTTACTATAACTTTTTTTGCGGGATATTTTTTTGATTTGTATATTGCATTTTTATATCCAGCATACGAATAATCCTGAAGAAAAAAAAGTTTATCTTTAATATAACCTGGCTTCCAGTCTTCTGGATAAAGTTCAGATTTCCATTCTTCAGAAAATGCGAAAGAAAGCAAAGAAAAAAATATCCACAAAAGAAATATTTTATATGTCTTTTCAAAACCGATAATCATAGTTAAAAAATCCTCAGATTCAATAAATAAATATTAACCATCATATATGGATTCTCCTTTACCTTCATTTATTTTCTACCCTCTCATTTTTTATCCTTATCCGCCGAATCTTGCATCTGATTTTTTGTCTTTTACCTTTTTTTTGTGTTTTTCTGTCCAGCCAGATATAACATTCTTCTGAGTATCAAATGATTCAATATACGGTTTTATATCGAAAAGAGGTGTTCCGTCAAGAATATCAAGATTTTCTATATTCAGGATATTTTTTTCTCTGCTGGTCAATTTTACGATAGAAAGGCCTATAGGATTGGGACGTCTGGGTCCCCGGATGGAAAAGACTCCGTGTTTTTTATCTTCGAGGAAGGGTTTTGTCTGTAGGTTGTATCCTTTTTCAGAAAGGTGAAAATGATAGAGGAGTATTATGTGTGAAAATTCCTCTATATCTTTCAGCCCTTCGACATATTTATCAAACACCTCTATCTTTCCTTTGATTCCCGCTCCTGAGACAGGTTGAATGGGCATCCCCGCTTTTTCTTTGAACGGAGAATATATTATTCCTATGGGACTGAACTCTATTTTATCCATGATGACTCCTTAATTCAAAATAACAGTGACTGGTCTTTTTTATGCACTTAAGTCAATTATTGCACGGGTTTAGGGCAAACATTGCATGAAATTTAGTATGCTGATTACCCCATTTACCCCATGCGTTATGTCAATTTACCAATGTTGCAAATACCAACGGGATTATTGCAAACATATTTAACTGCGATAATTCTTAATGATCACAGAGATTATCTCCAGACGCAAGAACTCCGTCGAGATATGCCTGCACTAATTTTTCAGGAGTTTCCGAAGGAGCTCCAATAATAACCTTAATATTTTGCTCTGCAAAGAGTTGCTGAGCACGTGACCCCATTCCTCCGGCAATAATTACATTCACATTCTGTTCTCGAAGCCATTTTGGAAGTACTCCGGGTGCATGTGCCGGGGGTGTAGCATCAACAGAGCCTACTATCTCCTTGCTTTCTTCATTTACATCTACAAATACAAACTTTTCACAATGACCAAAATGCATTGCGAGACGACCTTCTGCTGTGGGAACTGCGATTTTCATAATACTTTTCTCTTTTTTTGTTTTTTGATAAAATAATCCTCTCTTTTGTCTAATCGTTTCTAATTGTTTATCATTTTCCAATACGCCTAAATATTTATTTATCTCATTGACATGCATTCCTGTAATCTTTGCAAGATCATCAAGAGTACAGGGTCTTCTAGAAATTGTTTCCATTATTACATTTTCAGTATCTTTACGGTATGATTTTATCTTTTTACGCTCCGGAACCGATGCTATAATTTTAACATTATCAAGTCCCCATAACTCTGTTATTTCACGCAATTCAGCAATATTTGCCGGACGCAAACCATCCACCGCCCCAGGTCTATCTAGAGAATTCAATTGAACCTGATCCGGTTTAATCCTCTCAATCGCTTTTTTCAAGAGTGTTAAATCTTGAATGCTATCATTGTAACCTGGTAAAACCAATACTTCCAACCATATTTTTCCTTTAAATTCTTTTCTAAAATCAACTAAGCCCTGAATATAATCTTCAACATTAAGCGTATTTCCGCAACGATCAATCTTACGTAATGCAGAATCAGATGCAGCATCCAAAGATGGCAAAACCAAATCAGCATTCAAAAGTTCCGTTCTAACCTTTTTATCTGAAAACAAAGTTCCATTCGTCAACACGGCTATCGGAATATTTTGACTATTTTCTTTAATAAACTGCAAGACTTCACCTATGCGAGAATTAAGTGTAGGTTCCCCAGCTCCAGAAAAAGTAATATAATCAGGTGCCGGATTATTCTTTAAAAAATCTGCCAGTTCTTTTAATACTTCGTCAACAGGTACATATTCTTTTCTTTCGTTAGTTAAATTTGTGGTAGGTCCACATTCACAATAGACACAATTTAGAGTACACACTTTATGGGGAACCAAATCAACGCCTAAAGACATCCCCAAACGCCGCGACGGCACTGGTCCAAATAAATATTTATACATTTTTAAAATCTCCGTTTTTTCTTAGCAAAATCTGTAAAATAACATAAACAAATGTATTACTATTTTACGATATAATCTCCCGCTTTCTTCAGCTCACCTATTGCACGAATTATAGTTGAAATTTTTATGCAATATTCTGGCTAGCAGATACAATAAAATCTCCTGCTTTACACCCTACATCACGAGCAATAACAGAACATTTTACTTTAAGAAGAAAGAAGATATTATGTGCTACATTGCTCAATGTCTCATAATTTCCCTGTCCCTTCGCAATTATCAGATCCGCTTTGTCAAAAATTTTTCTGAATTCCTCTGAACATTCGGTTAAAGCTGTTCCCGGCACAGCGGCTCCGTTGTCAACAACGGGAACTAAATCTGTAATTCCAACCATCTCAGCATCTTCACGTAGTACATCATTAATTATAGGTCTTCCGCGAACAGCCAAAGTAATCTTTTCAGTAGGAAGCAACTCAAGAAATAGTTTGTCAAAGACTATCTCACCCGCATTATCTGCGAGATAAAGTATCTTATCTGCTTTTTTAATTTCTTCTTTTAATTTTTCAATCTCAAAAGAAAAAAAGACCTCGGACAGTACTTTGTCCATTTCTTCGTGGATCAACTCGTCAGAAAAGTTATGATTTGCTCCAAAATCTATTACATTCCCGCCTACCGCAAGCCTAAGAGCAGTTTCAAAAGGATCTGAAGATTTATTAATCAACGTTCTCAACTCATCTTCCATATCCAGAATATATCTATTAGACTTTCTTTTTATTTCCGCATAAAAATCTATATCTCCAGCATGTTTTCTGAGCAACTCAAAGATTATTTTCGCCATCATAGGGGGGGATATTGAAAAGTCAATATTACTAAGAGACAACATAACATCCCTCATTATTGCTTCATGGTATTTCTCCTCTATTCTTGGAAGCGCCTTTAATGCCTGTTTCACAAAACATGGCAAACATTCGTGGTAAGTTTTTATCTTTTCCTCCTAGCCGAGACAAGCTCGGACAAAATAATTATTTTTTATACATCTTACAACAGAATCATTGTTGATAGAATCATGTTATTTATTGTTTTCAAAATCACTTTTTTATTTTATTCACTGGTCAATGAGAATATATCCCTACATTGATGACATATTTCATTTCGTGCGTAAAAATACTTTACACTTTGAAAATTATTCTGTCTATTACACTTTGCATTCAACAGGATTCCAACATTAAATTTCAAGTAGAGAACCAGCCTTGCAAAGATTGAATTCTTTTGGAAATTTCTGTTTTAATTCGGCAACAGCAAACATACCGGTGCAATGAGTTGGAGAAAGAATCTGTACCTCATATTGTTTTAATGCTTCAAAAGTACGATCAAGACGATTTCTAGACGCATGTAGCAGATGCATTCCTCCAATTACAGCATAAATATGTTTTTCTCCTGTCAACTTACTTACATAATCCATCGTATTAACAATTCCAGCATGCGCACAGCCTACAATCAGAATAATACCATTTGCGGACTCCGCAAAAAGTGCCTGTTCATCTATCAAAGAATCCTTTTTCGTAGCCTCTTTGTCAAGATAAAATTTTCCACCAGTATCTTCAAAATCATTATTTCTTGGAATCTCTCCAGTAAGCCACACTCCATCAAACAATTTTGTCGGATCTTTGGTATAATTTAGATTTCCCCTTTTCTTTAATAACTCTTCAGCAGTTTTTGAAAAACCAATATGCTCAACGCCTGATTTGCGAACAGAAAACTTATCTTCAAATATTTCTGAATGAAGGAAAATTTTCATATCCTCATTCAATCCCAAAACATCCTCCACACTACCGACATGATCATAATGGCCATGACTAAGTACAAGAAAATTAACATCGGACAAATCTATATTGAAAGCCTTTGCATTCTTTTTTAAAACATCCCCCTGCCCTGTATCAAATAGAATTTTTTTCTCTCCAGCTTCTATCCATATAGACAATCCATGCTCCGTCAAAAATCTCTTGTCCAACGAAAGATCATCAACCAATACTTTTATCTTTAATTCATCAATCATTTCACCCTTCCTTTATTATTGGAATAACATAAATAATCAAGAAAAATATAATTATTATAGAAAGAACAATTCCCACTATTCAAATTATATTTTTTTTTATCAACAAGCAAATTCCCCATATCAAAGCCCCTTGAACTTATATTTCATTTCTTCTTTTTGTCTCTCAGATACAGGCCAAATAGAATTTCTTCCTGAATCATAAAATCTACGGGCATTCCAACCTTCCTTCGTCTCTGTTTTTTCAATGGGAGTTACTTTCCCAATAAGAGAAGAAACAAGTTTATCATTTTTTAACGCATCTACCGAGATTTTCTTATCTGCGACTAGGAAATGATATGCCTGAGTAATCAAGGTCATAATTTCTTCAGAATTTTTGTCAAAATTAACATCAGGATGCACTAACCTAGCCTGCCTCAAATAATTCTGTCTAATCGTTTCTGAAGTTGCAAAAGGACGTCCATAAACACCCAAAAGCTTTTCCGCTCTCTCATGTAATTCATCATTTCGCTTTTTCATATTTCTCCCTACTTACAGTAACTTTTCCGCACCAGAGTAGACCTCCTGTACTTTCAGTGCCGCAGCGGCATGTCCCGGATGCTCTCCATTCCAAGTCTTCATGTCATCAAAGATCTCGCCGTCCTGAAGATATTCAATTTTACCCTTAACTTGATATGCTTTGTCATCATTTGTAATAAAAAGAATGGATCCTATGCTACCGTCAAAAATATTTTTCTGTGTCTTGTCAAAAAAATTATCTGCAACAACAAGCGTTTCGTCATCAAATTTAGTAACACAGGTAGCATATATTGCATTTGGAACTCCATTTTTGTCTACCGTAGTTAAAATTACAGGCCCCTTACGATCATCCCACGCTTTGATTATTTCTTTTGTTAATCTTGCCATTTTTTATCCTTTTTATTTTGTGATTATAATAAATAGACATTGCACGAAAAGCTTTTTTCGTTTCCCTCAAAGGCTTTTAGAGCAGGCTTTTATTAGTAAATTTCCCAATTCTCCAATAGCTTCATACGCAACGCCTT
>JAYEIY010000261.1:0-6407 GCA_034660375.1 Verrucomicrobiota bacterium | reverse complement strand
CGCAGAACTAATACTTCGTGGAAACGGCTTTGATGTCAGTAATATTGCAGGAGGCTATATATCCTGGTTGCTATTTCATTCAGAAAGTGGATCGGTTTTAAACGAAGATTCATGCTGGATTCCAGCAGAATCTGATAATGTACAGGATACCTTAGATTCTTCAAAATATGATATTGATACTGAACTTAACGCATGTGGCTTACAATGTCCCGGTCCCATTGTTGCACTAAAAAATAAATTAGAATTAATGCAGGATGGTCAAATACTCAAGGTTACTGCTTCCGATATGGGGTTCTATAAAGATCTTCCATCATGGTGTTCTGCAACAAAAAATGAACTTCTTTCAATATCAAAAAATGAATCAAAAGTAACTGGTCTCGTTAAGAAAACCAGCCTTAAAGCTCCCTTAGCAACACCGAATTCTCCGATATCAAAGAAAACAACATTAGTCCTTTTTAGTAACGATCTGGATAAGTCAATGGCAGCATTTATTTTGGCAACCGGCTTTGCTTCTCTAAACCATGAAGTAACCATATTCTTTACATTTTGGGGACTAAATGTACTGAGAAAAGATAATCCGCCACCAGTAAAAAAAGACTTCCTTAGTAGAATGTTCGGCATGATGATGCCACGAGGCGCAAAGAAACTTGCTCTTTCCAAAATGCACATGATGGGAATGGGTACAGAAATGATGAAGTATGTTATGAATTCAAAAAATGTGGACAGTCTTCCCGGATTAATAAAGCAGGCACAATCGCTCGGAATCAAATTTGTTGCATGTGAAATGGCAATGGATGTTATGGGAATTACACGGGAAGAACTCATAGATAATGTAGATACTGCAGGTGTCGCAAACTTTGCAGCAATTGCAGAACAAAGCGGAACTACTTTATTTATCTAGCCCCTGCACGAATATGTACTTCAAATGTCACACTCTGCATGCAAAGAGTGACATTTTTTTTGAAAGACTTTATATGAGTTCTTCGTATACTGCTTCTGCAATCAGAAGATGTCCCGCTGAATTTGGATGTACAGGTTCATTCGGAAAGAAGACTTTTGGATCAGCTTTTTTAAAATGGTTTTGGTAAAGTTCATGGATTTTTATATGTTTAGTTCCATATTTTTCACTCATTTTCTGAACAGTATCCAAGTATTTTGGAAGCTCTGCAACAACTTTTCCACGATAAGATTCTGGAAGTTTACCATCTACATCCAAACTAGCATAAAAAGGGTCAATCAATAACAATTTTACGCCTGGTAGCTCCTTAATCGTCAAACCCAGTAGTTCATCATAAATCTCGACATATTTTTCAGGTCCATATACTGCTTCTCCATCAGATAACCAACGCTTACAATCATTTATTCCTATTTTTATAGACAGCCAATCAGGAGAATATGAAATGGCATCAGTAATCCAGCGATTACGTAAATCATTAATAGTATGCCCTGCAATCCCTGTGTTAATAATATCTATATTCTTTTCAGGCTCACGTACAGACATAATGTCTGAAAACAAATGAACATACCCCTGCCCCAAAGGTCTGTATTCATTTGTAGAACGACCACAATCGGTGATGCTATCACCAATAAATAAAATTCTTTCATTGTTTTGCAATTTAAGTTCCATGGTATCTCTCCTTTTTATTTTTTACAGTTAACCAAAAAAAGCGAAAAATATTTTCAATTTTTCGCTTTTAAAATAAGAAGTACTTCTATATCTCTTTTTTACAGAGAACCACCCATCTCCCAGCGAATAAAACGCTTCACTTTTAAGTTTGGTGCAATTTTTTCAAGAGAAGACTTATCATCTTTAATCCAGGGTTGTTTTACCAAACACACTTGCGTAAACCACTTCTTGATTTTTCCCTCAACAATCTTTCCAATAATATTTTTAGGCTTTCCTTCTACCTGAGCAGCTGCAATCTCTCTTTCCTTTGCAATTTTTTCCTCTGAAATTTCATCTGAAGAAATAAAGTCAGGATTAAAAGCTGCTATATGCATTGCTAAATCATCAAGAATTCCTTCTTCTGCATCCCCTTCAGTTTCTAGAAGAATACCTATTTTTCCACCCATGTGCGAATAGGATGTAAAGGTCCCTGATTCTGAATTCCAGCGGAGAGCTCTGCGCAATTGAATATTTTCACCGAGTTTTGCTATTACTTCTGTTAGTTGATTTTTCTTTTTTTCATTCAGAGCATCTGTCAAGTCACCTTCTTCAGAAAAATCATCCATCAAACTTGTCGACAGAGAATCATTCAATGCTATGAACTGTTCGTTTTTAGCAACAAAATCAGTTTCACAAAGCAACTCTAATGCAACAGCAGTATTTTCGTTAATAGAGATTGATACACAACCTTCTTTTACCGTACGTTCTGCTTTTTTCTCTGCTTTCGCTATCCCCGATTTTCTCAGATTATCAATCGCCAACTCATGATCTCCATCAGATGCAACTAATGCCTTTTTACAGTCCATCATACCAGCACCAGTTTTATCCCTTAACTCTTTTACCATTTTAGCACTTATTTTCGCCATAACTATAATATCCTTATTTCCTTAAATTTTTATCAATAAACTTTGCTATGTATATATTATTTTTTATCTGCCGTCTTTTTCACAACAGTTTTTTCTTTCTTATCTACCGTCTTTTTCACAACAGTCTTTTCTTTCTTATCCGAAAACTTTTTAGTATTTTTTTTTGCTGCCTTCTTCTTTTTTGCCTCTTCTTCCCTTGCTTTCTTCTTTTCTTCTCTCGCTTTCTTCTTTTCTTCTATTTTTTGTGCTTTCTGTTCAGCTTTTTCTTTTGCAACTTTATCCGCTTCTATCTTTGAAGAAGAAATGGCTTTTTCAAGAGTTTCTAATATTATTTTAATTGATCTTACTGCATCATCATTTACTGGAATAACGTGATCTATATCTGACGGATCACTGTCTGTATCAACCAACGCAACAATAGGAATATTCAAACGTTTTGCTTCTTTTACTGCATTGTGTTCTTTACGAACATCAACTATAATCATAACCCCAGGCATACGCGTCATTTGCTCAATTCCACCCAAGTTCTTTTCAATGCGTTCCTTATCCCTACGAAACATTGATTGCTCTTTTTTTACCAAACCCTGAAATTCTTCTGTTTCCATCTTTTTTCTAATATCCTGCATCTTCTTAATACTCTTACGAATTGTTTTATAGTTTGTAAGAGTTCCTCCAAGCCATCTATTAGAAACATAATGCATCTCAGTATTTTTAGCTACAGTTTCGGTGATCTTCTGTGCCTGACGTTTTGTTCCTACAAAAAGAATTTGCTTACCTTCAACAACGACATCATGTAAAAATTGGCAGGCCTCCAGCAATTTCTGCATTGTCACGGTCAAATCAATAATATTAATATTATTTCTTACCCCAAAAACATAAGGTAACATTTTGGGATTCCAGCGCTTTGTGGGGTGACCGAAGTGAACTCCTGCTTTGACTAACTCTTTGATTGTTACTTTTGCCATGATTTTCTTTTGAATACTTTACTCAATCTTCTAAAATTTCCGAATGAAATTTATTTCATCCTTTTACAATAGAAAAAAGGAAGTATCCTTCTCCTTATTCTTTTTTGTTTTATATTTTTTCCTGGAAAAACCAGAAGGCCTAATTGCCTGAAAGCTGTCTACTATAAATAGATAATCTGTAAAATAAAATTTTTTTCCTGTTTTTTTCAAAAAAAACTATTTTAGATTTGCTTTTTCCTTATATATAGGCTATCCTATAAAAGTTTGTGGTTTAAGTTTTTGCTTTCATATGTTTTATTCCAAAAAGAAACTTTCCACAAAAGGAATAAAAAAAAATTTGAAAAATAAGGTGGAGTAAAGATGCCAAAGAAAAAAACAAATAATCTATCAGAAGTTTTAAAATTACACGAACTTCAGGAAACAGAGATAACTCGTGATGAAACAAAAATTTTACATAATCCCAATGAAAAAGAGAAACTTGAAAAACTTGATGCAATAATTAAAGAGATTGAAAGTCACATTCCAGAATCCATGCTGTCGCGCTATCGTAAATTGCGTAATTCTGGAAGTCTTGGAGTTACAAAAATAAAAGGCACAATGTGTATGGGATGCTATATCTCCATTCCCCAAGGTGATATAAATAGAATGAAAAAAGGACTTATAGCCAGCATTTGCTCTCATTGCGGATGCTATTTGAATATTGAAGAATAAAAAAGGATGCAAAGTTGCAAGATGATACTGCTTAGAAATTTTATAACAAAAGAAAATGTTTTACTTGGTTTTTCTACGGTCAGTCAGTCCGAGGCATTGAAATCTCTTATGCAACCCATGATAGATTCTGGAGTTGTAACTGATGGAGATCTCTTTTTATCAGACCTTTTGGATAGAGAAAACAAAATGACAACTGTAATGGAAAACGGAGTTGCATTTCCACACGCCAGAAGTAATGCTATAAAAAAAATGGCAGTTACTGTAGGAATTTTACCCGAACCAGGAATTGAATTTTCCCTGGAACAAGATGTTATGTCTCGCATATTCTTTTTGATAGGCGTTCCATCCTATGCTCCAACTGTCCATCTTCCCCTACTCTCATTACTTGCAAAATTTGCCAATCAGAAAATCAATAGAGAAAAACTCCTAACTGTAAAAACCTGCGGAACAGCCTCAAAAATCCTTTCTAACTATAAAGGTGGATAAATTTAGAATTTTGAGTTGATTCTCTGAATTCTCCGATTAACTTATCCTCAGAAAGAGACAATGCATGAGAATCCTTTGAACAAAATCAAAAAGACTTTTCGTGCAATGTCTAAATATAATTTTACCCTTTATATTTAAAGTTTCCACATTTCTAGGAGAGGTGGCTGAGCGGCTTAAAGCACAGGTTTGCTAAACCTGCGTACGTTAATTCGTACCGGGGGTTCGAATCCCCCCCTCTCCGCCAATTTAAATTCAGATCTTTCAAAAAAAAGTGCCATTTACTGCCATTTCAAGTTTTTCTTTTTCCCTTTTATTCTTATTTTAACCAAATCAGATATTTTTATAATAAGGGACAGATTATGACAAAAAATAATACAAAGCTCACAGGCTGTCTTTTGCGGTAGCAAAAACAGTCCTGTGTAGAGATTTCGTTATACTTAGTATTCATTTGGTTGTAAGAATACAACACCTCCTTCAGTTATTTGAAGTTTTCCATTCATTCCAGGTCTTACAGTTGACATTCCCCTATTTAGCATACCAATAGTTTGCTCAGAAATAGTAGTAGAACTCATCCTAAAATTAGAAGAATATCCCATTAATATATTCTCTGCTTCAGCTCTTGGAACGGGATTAGGATATGCAAGCTCTTTGACCTCAGGCAATTTATGCGTTGTTTTGATAAGCCATAATTTATCTTTAGTAAGCCACATTTGAACTGTGCTTGGTCTTTTTTTAGCAGAGTTTGTTGGTAATTTAGGCATAAACAAAACACCGCCACTAGTTGGGATTTCCATCTTACTCCCTGAGTTTTTAAAAAAATGGAATTTTCTATGTCTCTCTGATGGCTGTTTTTCGTGCATTAGTTTTGTTTGATGCGTCGCAGTTATTCTTTTGTTTCTGAAGAGCTTAAAACCTTATACTCAAAAGAGAAAAATAGTGACGTAATGAGGTGTGTTGCTATGTAGGAAATAGCAATAAATAATTGGGGTATGCACTTGGCTGTACCAAGAGCTGTGAATAGCCTTCTGGAACATGCTGTATTACCTATTTTGTCGTAGCAATGGTACGAAGAGAGTTTTGTTTTCCAACTGTTTTTTCGCAAGTATGACTAAGAAAATCGACGGATTCTGTTTTGGCACAATCAAATGCATAGCACAGTTAGTAAATATTTAAAAAGTGATGGATAAATTGAGATTCAGCCAAGTGCATACCCCAAATAAATAATATTGCAAAGCCAGCTCCAAACACGAGTCCTTCAGCAATTTTTTTAGCATATTTATTCCTTATTTAATATATCGATTTTGTGGCTAGTTTCATTTTCCGTTTTACAGTTATTTCATTTCTAGTTTTGAAATTTTAATTGATAAATCAATCCATTCGTTTATCAAATTTTTAATTTTATTATAATCTTCAATTTCTTTTCTAATTTTGTCAACATATTGGTCGCGTTTACTGTAGGAGACCTACATTTTTGAAGTCACTTTAAGTCTCGGGAGTTATTGCTGGGGTTCTGCCCCAGACCCCGAAGTTTTTTAAGGCATAACAGGATGCTCCAAAACATTATTATCTTTCTTGAAACGGGGAAAAATTTCTTCTTCCCCCAGATAACAATGGTTCTATCGCAACCTGGTTCGATTATTCCTGAATAAGTTGCTCTTCAGCAGGGCTTATCTCCGCTTTATCGAACATTTTTATGTTTATCTCTTTTTCTTT
>JAYEIY010000260.1:0-6409 GCA_034660375.1 Verrucomicrobiota bacterium | reverse complement strand
AGCTTATTGCAATGATCGAAACCGCATTAAGTCGAGGAAAATTTCTAAAATTAACTAAAAACAGTGCGAAACATTATCAGAAATTCTCTTTTTTCTGAGGGTAACTATAATTCACCGAGAACCGCTGGACAATATACTTTTATTCCCTTTTTCTTAGGTAATAGGGAATTTTGCTTTACAACATTTCGAAGAATTACTGAAATATTAAAAAGCAAGACTCCTGCTTGAAGTAATTGTTCTATTCTCAGAATTTTTTGTTTTTTGATTTTTTCAATTCCTATTGAAGATTTCAAGTGTCTAAAAGCTAACTCTACTTTGTATCTTTGCAAATATAAAAGTGCAAGCTCTTCCCAGGGAAACTGTTTTTCATCAATCAGTGTTGTAATCAGCAATTGTGACCTTAATTTAGTAGTTCCTCTTGTGCGAATAAGTCTTATTTTGAGCATAGTTCCTTGCAGACGGCTTAATTCTGAATAATTTCTCAAATGAACTTTTGTCAGTTTTATTTCAAATATTTGAGAACGTTTTTTTGATGCAAGAAATTTTTTAGCGAATGCTGTTCCCATTTTCAGTTGCATTAAAATATCCTGTTCAAAAAGAGTCTTAATCATGGCAATATGTGCCATTCCATTGTACCCCGCGTCAGCAAGATATAAAGTAGGAATTTCATTTTTCTTCGCATGATCCTGCATAATTTTTCGTTCAGGAGTGTTTATATATTTTGATATAACCTCTTCAAATGTTCCTGTGGAAAGGTTGTAAAATCCAACAGTTTGTGTTTGAGGGTAATGAGCATCTCCAGTCGTCCCTGAACCTAAACCGAACGTCTCAATTGTTTCTTCTGTTCGCTGAACATTAATGTGCGTGCCATCAACGACAGTTACCTTTAATCCATGGAAAAGTTCCTCATTTGACCTTGATTCAAGCTTGTAAGAAATATTTACCAACTCAGCAATTGCTTGCGAAGGTATCTTGTCGCAAGCTTTATTGTAACCTTTTGCGCTCGGAATTTTATTTATGTTTGTCCATACTTCCAACACAAACATTTTTGAAATCAAATGCGAGATACCAAGTGAAAAACCATAACTGCCATTCAGAAGGAATGACAAGATACAAATTGGAAACGTGAAGATACGTTTCCGGGTAAAAGCCCCTTTTTTTAAGGGTGTTTCAAGTTTGTTTTTAAAATTCAGAATATCCTCCAGCTTTAAGATTATATCTTTTTCTTTATTCATGATTTTATCCTCAATTTTAAGATTTGAATATTGATTTCAATTATTTCATCTAGTATTTTTTCCACTTTGCTTCCTAAAATGCGAGCCTCTTTGAATGCTTCTAAATTTTTTTTTGATAAATATATGATTTTGTTTTTTCCTTGTAAGCTCCTTGAAAGATAATTGAAATCATTTTTCTTCCCTCCTTGAATTCGTTTTGTTTCAATTATTGAGCCTTTGATCCACTCTCCACATTCAAAACATTTTTCCATTAGTTCTTTTCTTTTTGAGATTAAATCTTCCCTTTTTTTTGACATTTTTGTTCCTTTTTTTCTTTAAAAATAATATGCGTTTTCGCATATCCAATATAGTGCAAAAAAAAAAAGCAACGCAAGTCTTTTTCGTTATTTTCATAAAAAAAAGACTGTAGGAAAAAACATACCCATAAAAGAAATGAATATTAGAGAACAAAGGAGCTATAAACTTCTCATAAAGAGGTTATTTTGTAACATAATGAAATGCCTGACACTCAAAGGACAGAAGGCAAAACCGGAAGACACAATGCTGGAAAAGAAATATGGCATACTTTGAGGTCAAAAAAGCCTTAAGATCCCTGCCATTAGGGCAATCGCCCTATGTTTTAGGGATATTCCTGAAGTTACATGCGCAATTCTTAAATTGCGGTAAAATTATTATTGAAGTACCCCTTCAGGGTAGATTTTTGTGGTTAATATTTACCCCGCACATTGTACGGGGCTACGGTGAGGTTGCCCACTTCGGGGCGTAAAAAGCAAAGAAAAAAGAACTAAGGAATCACTACACGGAACGCAAACCGTCGCTGCTCATGAGTTTGGTGTTGTGGTTTGGACATAACCGGCTCCGCCGGGACTTTTTGTTACGGGCTTTCAGCCCTTATCATTTTGGGTGTATCCATTCCCAGGGCTTTACCCTGGGCTGTGGGATTACGGGCTTTCAGCCCTAAAAACAAAAAAGTTAACCTCAAAATACAATTTCCTAATAGATGAACATAACCGGCTCCACCGGGACTTTTTGTCTTCTGTAATTTTTAATATTCGCGTGGTTTTAGAGTTTTTTGGGAGTGCGGTTGCGAAGCCACCGCCTTTAATTTAGCAAGCATAGCTTGCTCAGTAGTATATGCGAAGCTTTGCTTCGCAAATATAAGGCTGAAGCTTTGCTTCAGCAGTCCAAAAAAACTTTGACAAAACAGAGTTTAGTGAACAAAGACCAAGATTTAACAAATGGAATTGCAGACATTTGCTATGGAACCAAAACCAAAAACACTTGTGAACCATTTAGCTTAGAATTAGAGCGTACCTTCAGCACGCATAGGCAAGGTGGGTAGAAGACCTAGGGTTGCACTCTGTTTACCCCAGGCTAATATATCCCAGCCATTCAGGCTGAAATGCTAACCAAACGGTTGCTCACTTTCTTGAAATAGCGGAAATAATGACTGCTTTATATTAATTATTGAGTAATGAAAATTTTTATTTAAGGGATAGCTTCTATCATAAGAAAATTACAGGAGAACATAATTATGAAAATTACATATTCTGACTTCTATAATGAAATTGAAATGGGTAATCATCCTTGGGCTATAAAAAAATACAAAAACATTCTTAAAGGTTTATTGGATAACAGTAAAATAACAGAAGATGGTATTATAAAAGTCAGCTGGGCAGATGAAGAGGATATTCTAAGGGTACATTCTTTAAGCTATCTCAAGAAATTGCAATCCGGTAAGCTCTCTCCTGAAGAAGAGCGTTTATCTGAATTGCCATTATCTGAAAACCCATTAGGCTTATATCAACTTTTTTCAACCTTTGCAGAAGGCACAATAAAAGCCTGTGAATATGCAATGCAGGACGGTGTCTGTGTTCACCTGGGTGGAGGTATGCATCATTCTTACAGTCAGTATGGGACCGGATTTTGCATGATTAATGACCTGGCTGTAGCTGCTAGAGCAAGTCAGCATTACAGTAGTGTAGAAAATATAATTATTGTTGACTGTGATCTTCACCAAGGAGACGGAACTGCAAATATTTTCAAGGATGATAAATCAGTATTTACTTTTCCCATTCATCAGAAAAATCTTTTTCCATATTGGAAGCAGAAAAGCAATCTGGATATTGAACTGAAGAATGAGACTGAAGATGATGAATATCCAGAGCTCCAAGTTATCGAGCAACTCAGATTCCCTTTTTTTTATCCAGAATATTATTCCACCTCATCTAAGGTCAATTCTTAAAAAAGAATATCCGTTTTATCCCCACCGGGGATATTCACCGTAGCCCACTGCATCGCGGTGGGATATGAATAAGAAAAAAATATTCCCTGAAGGGGAATTTCAATGTTTTTGTGTTTTTTTGAGGTTCCCTTTCAGGGAACGATTTGTATGTGTGATTGACACATAGGGCGAATGCCCCATGCTACGGTGAAATATCCCTTTCAGGGATGAAGTAGGGTGTTATCTGATGTAACCTTTAAAAATTAAAAATTATTCCACCTCAACTAAGGTCAATTCTTAAACAAGAATCTCCGTTTTATCGACGATAGGGAAGTTAAGTTGCTAATATGTTTTGTTTTGAGCAAGGAATTTGAATTACCGAGCAACTACTTTCCCTTTCTTTAGTAAAAAAGGGAATCTTAGTTGCGTGTTTGTCAACCTCAAACCGATGAGTTCTGGAATATCTAGAAAAACTGGAGAATAGATTGAAGAGGATATTCAAAGATCAGGAATTTGACCTATTAATTTATCAAGCAGGAGCAGATCCCTATAAAGATGATCCTCTTGGGAAGCTGAGTATATCAATTGAAGGATTAAAACAGCGCGATGAATTGGTATTGAACATTAGCAGGAAATATAAGATTCCAGTAGCGATTACACTTGGTGGTGGATATAGCAAGAACATAGTTGACATCCATTCTAATACAGTGTGTTCAGCCCAAAGAATTATCTCTTGAATTTAAATTGCAAATTTGAAGAAGAAATAAAATAAGGAATCGGGTTTTTCTCATCCTCCCAAGGTCACAATCGTAACGCCTGCACCACCTTCATTTTTGCCGGAATCTCCAAACCGAAATCTTTTTATTGCACGGTATTCTTTGAGTGTTTCGTGTACCGCCTGCTGTAGTTGTCCTGTTCCGTATCCGTGTATAATTGTTACTTCATCCAAAGATGCCAAAAGGGATCTATCTAAGAACTGTTCAAGCTTTACTTTTGCAGGAGCTATTCGTTCGCCGACTAAATTCAGTTCGTGCTTGATTTGTCCTGCAACTCTTGGACGAGCAGTTTTTAGTGGTTTTTCTTTTGGCAATTCTATTCCGCGCGGCACTTCAAGGTCTGATATAAGTACGGTAAAATCAAGTCCTCCGCTTCTTACTTTGGCTTTCCCTTGGTTATGAGAAAGTTCAATGATTTTTACATTACTCTTCAATTTTTCTATCCAGACTTTAGAACTTATCTGTAAATTTTTAGGTGAGATGATCTTTTTCGGTTTAGGTTTATTTTTGTATTGTTTTTGTATTATTTCAGTTTTTTGTTTTATTATTTTTTCTCGAGCATTTTTTTCTACCGTTGAATTTTTTTCTTGTTCTATTGATTTTAGAAGGCGGTTCATGTCTTTTCTTGTTCTTTCAACAATATTACTTGCTTCATTATAGGCTTCATTAATAATTTTCTTTCTATTTCTGTTTAAATCTTTCTGTTCTTCGCGAATTGCATCTTTTTCATTTTGAACCAGCCTTGTATCCTTGCTTAGATCTTTTTCCATCTGAGCTATGCTCTGCTGATCATTTTCCAGTTTTTTTAGAAGTGTTTCCAAGTGTAGGTAGTCACTATCAAGCATTTCTCGGGCATTTTTCATAACTTTTTCAGGCATTCCCATTGAATCTGCGAGTGTCATTGCATGACTTCTTCCTGGGTATCCTGTTTCAAGTTCAAATTCGGATTTATGCGTCATAGAATTAAATTTCATAGATGCATTCATCATGTGTTCACAGTTGTGGACGTATGATTTCACGGTTCCAAGATGTGTTGTGGCAAGAACGAGAGTTGCGGAGTCCGCAAATTCTTCGAGAATTGCACATGCGAGAGCACCTCCTTCGACAGGATCTGTGCCTGAACCCAATTCATCAAGAAGCACCATTACATCGCCTTTTGTCTCTTGGGTTATTTTGATGTATTCTGATATTCTTTTGAGATGTCCACTGAAAGTACTGAGGTTATTTTCGATAGATTGTTCATCTCCGATATCAGCAAGGATTTCGTTACAAAAGAGGATTTCTGTTTCTTCATCTGCGGGAATAGGAAGTCCACACATAGCTAGCAGAGTGAGAAGACCTGTGGTTTTAATTGCAACGGTTTTTCCTCCGGCATTTGCACCGGTTATTGCCAATACAAATGTGTCGGGAGATAATTTTAGGTTTAGTGGGACAATTTCGTTTTCGGTTCCGTTATTTTGCGCACTCCGCAAGAGTAGGGGGTGTCTGGCATTTTTTAGATTATGACTTTTTCCCGATTTAGCAAAATTACATTTATTTTTTGTACTCCAGAGAGCAATGGCACGAATAATATCGTATCTGATAAGTGAATTATAGTCTGCCTGCAAATCATATCTATCCTCACGTACTTTTGCGGAGAGCGCAAAAAGGATTTTACGTATTTCGTCTTTTTCTTTGAGAAGGAGTTTAGAAAGTTCATTGTCAGAAGGTATATTTTCCTGTGGTTCTACAAAAACGGTTTTTCCACTGTCTGATTCTCCGTGTATAATTCCGTTTACCCTGCTTTGAAACTCTCTTTTTACGGGAATTACGTAGCGTGAGTTACGCACAGTAAAGTAGTCATCCTGCAGATACGATGAAAGATTTTTTGAGGAAACCATTTTGTGCATATCGCTTCGTATTTGCGTTTCAAGTGAACGGATTCTGCTTCTTAGAGACTGAAGTTCTTTACTGGCAGTATCCTTTATCTTTCCGTCTTTATCAAATGTGCGCTGCAACGCAGAACGCAAGGAATCACATAGGCGAAGAGACTTTTCAAAAACAACAATCTGCCTGTAATCTCTAAAATCTTTTTTTTCGAGCATTCTTTTGAGCCGTTTAATTGTGTCAATAAAGTGTAAAAGCCCAAACAATTCTTCAGCAGGAAGAGCGGTATCTTTTATTTTCAGTTTTTT
>JAYEIY010000259.1:0-6422 GCA_034660375.1 Verrucomicrobiota bacterium | reverse complement strand
AAAACAATTCCGCAATTACCCCCACTAGTTTGTTAATTGGATTATTTTGTGATCTGTTAATAAAAAACAATTTCGCAATTATCCAATTATAATCTTTCTGCTACAAGATCGCCCACTTCTGTAGTGGAGTAACCCATTTGACCAGCTGACATGCTTTTCATTTTGTTTGCTGTAACATCTGCTACGGCTACATCTATGGCATCAGCTGCTTCTACTTCACCTAATTCGCGAAGCAGCATTTCTACAGAACAGATTGCAGCAAGTGGATTAATAATATTTTTGCCAGTGTATTTTGGAGCAGATCCACCGATTGGTTCAAACATACTTACTCCGTCAGGATTGATATTTCCTCCGGCTGCAATCCCCATTCCCCCCTGAGTCATCGCCCCTAAGTCTGTAATGATATCTCCAAACATATTTCCAGTTACCAATACGTCGAACCATTCAGGACTTTTTATCATCCACATACATGTAGCATCAACATGATAATAATCTCTTCTTACATCTGAAAACTCCTTTTCACCCATTTCATTAAAAACGCGTTCCCATAAGTCGTATACATAAGTAAGAACATTTGTTTTTCCTACCAGTCCAAGAGTTTTCTTTTTTCCATTTTTTTGTGCATAATCAAATGCATAATGCAGACATCTGGAAACCTGTTTGTGGTTGTAAACCATGCTCTGAACAGCAACTTCGTCTTCTGTTCCTTTCATCGAAATTCCTCCAGTTCCAGTATAAAGTCCACCAGAATTTTCGCGAATAACTACATAATTTATCTGCTCCGGAGTTTTATCTTTCAGAGGAGTTTCCACACCTGGATAAAGTTTAACCGGTCTCAGATTGATATACTGGTCAAGTTCAAAACGGGCTTTCAAGAGAATCCCTTTTTCCAGAATCCCGGGAGCTACATCCGGAGAACCAATTGCTCCTAACAAAATAGTATCAAACTGCTTCAAGTCTTCAACTCCTGAATCAGGAAGAGTTTCGCCGGTGCGCAAATAACGCTTAGCACCAAAATCAAATTCTTCACTCTCATACGTGAAATTGTATTTTGCTGCAGCGGCTTCAAGTACTTTTACTGCTTCTACAGTTACTTCCGGACCTGTTCCATCACCAGGCATAATTGCAATTTTGTACATTTTTATTCCTTTTTTTATTTATCTATTATTTTCTTATATAGCTTAACAGTTCACTAAGTTTTTCTTCCATTTTTTGTTTTGTTTTTGCTTCTACGATAAGCCGCAAATAGGGCTCTGTGTTAGATGGACGTACATTGAACCACCAGTCGTCAAATTCAACTGAAACACCATCTAATTCAAACAATTTCCCATCAGCATAGTTTTTCTTAAGTTCTGCAATAACTCCTTCTTTGTCTTCTACTTCAGAATTAACCTCTCCACTAGAAAAATATTTTTTCAGAGGAGCTACTATTTCGCTTAATTTTTTGCCGGATTTTTCGAGAACATTTGCAATCATGATAAGAGCCAATCCCTGTGATTCAGCAGTATAATTTTCCTTGAAATAATAGTGTCCGGAAAGTTCTCCTGCAAAAACGGCATCATTTTCACGCATCTGTGCCTTGATAAATGCATGTCCAACTCGTGACATAATAGCTTTTCCTCCAGCATCTTCTATACACTCTCTTACTGCCCAGCTACTTCGGAGATCATAAAGAATTGTCGCCGGACCTGACTGTAAAATATCCTGTGCAATAATTGCAGTAGTCATATCCATAGGGATAATTTCTCCATTATCATCAATAAAACCTGACCTATCTGCGTCCCCGTCATAGGCAACTCCGAAATCTGCACCGACCTCCAGCACTTTTGCGCGAATAGCATCAAGAGTATCAAGCTTTAGAGGATTTGCCTCATGATTAGGAAATGTTCCATCATATTCGTCATACATCGGAGTAATATCAAAAAGATCTGTTAAGCCTTCAATTTCCTTAAGCCCCATAGAATTAGCATAATCAACCACAATCTTTGGCTTTTTCGAGAATTTAATAAAACTACGCAGGTGTTTTTTATATTCTTCACTTATGTCGTGTTTTTCTACAGTTCCTTTCTTATCCGAAGCAGGGAAATTATTTTCCAACACAAGCTTCTCAATATCTTTAATCCCGGTAGCCCCACTGATTGGGATAGCTTGTTCCCGACAAAGCTTCATTCCGTTGTATTCAGCAGGATTGTGAGACGCTGTAATAATTACACTGGCATCGGCTCCGAGAAATCCATTCCCGAAATATGTCATAGGAGTGGAGCACATTCCCAAATCAATGACATCTACACCCTGATCCGTTATACCATGTGACATTGCATCAAAAAGTGGTTTTGAGTGCGGTCGCATATCATAACCGATAACGATCTTTTTTGTATCTAGAAAGACTGTCAGAGCCCGACCAATCTTTTCTGCAATATCTTCTGTTAATTCTGTTCCGTAAATTCCTCTTATATCGTACGCTTTGAAAATACTCATATCTGGTTTAATCCTTAATTTTTGTTAAAAAAATGATATAATTAGCGAACTACCTTCGTAAAATCTATAAAAAACTGTATGTTTTTACTTTACATATACTTTCGCTTTATTCAATAACTTTAATAATTTTTGGAGAAAAAAATGTTAAAATTAGGTATTAATATAGATCATGTAGCAACAGTAAGACAAGCCAGATTAGCTGAAGAACCTTCCCCTGTCAAGGCTGCAGTCGCATGTGAAATAGCAGGATGTGATGGTATTACAGCACATTTACGTGAAGATCGCAGACATATAAATGACAAGGACATGGAAACTCTGCGCAGAGTCGTCAGACGCCTGAATATGGAAATGGGGCTTACGGATGAAATGATTGAAAAAGCTATAGAAATACGTCCTGACAGTGTGTGTATTGTCCCCGAAAAGAGACAAGAGCTTACAACTGAAGGTGGCTTGGATGTTATTCAAAAGAGTGAAAAACTTCTAAAATCTGTTCCTTTATTCCAGGAAAAAGGAATATACGTAAGTTTATTTATTGATCCCGATGAGCTACAGATTCGTGCTGCTGCAAAAACGGGTGCAGAATACATTGAATTACACACAGGAGCTTTTGCGAACTCCGCAACTGAAGAAGCTCAAGCAGAAGAACTCGAAAGACTCAGAAGAGGCGCAGAATTAGCCGTATCACTAGGGCTTAGAGTTAATGCCGGACATGGAATAGATTATTATAACATAGAAAAGATTCTTGAGATTCCATATCTTGAAGAACTTAATATAGGTCACAGCATAATTGCAAGAGCCATATACGTCGGCATTGATACCGCAACGGTCGAAATGAAAGAATTGATGAGCTCTTATTAAATGGTCTGCCGCATTTATCAAAACCTTCTTTCTTAAAAATAGTATGTTTAATGCTAAATTAAAAAAAAATGAAAGTCTAGTTAAAGTGAGAACATTTTTTTTTCTTTTTCTGGTTTTGTTTATGGGAGTTTCTTTGAGGCTTGGTGTATTCTTTTATCACGGAGTCGGTCCACATTATGAGTTTTTCCCAGCAATGGATGAGGTAAATTACTATGAGCTTGCTTCCGGGATAATCTCCAAGGGAGTTTATGGTTGCTGGACGGAAGGTTTCTTTACTCGTTCAACCAGATCTCCGGTTTATCCTACCCTTTTGGCTTTTGTTTCTCTCTTTGGTAGCAAACCTGCCTTTTCTGCCGTAATTTTAAATTTTATTCTTGATGTTTTTAATATATTTCTTGTGTTTCTATTGGTGTCTGAATTATTTGGACGCAAAGCCGGGTTGACGGCTTTTACTTTATACTCATTTTTTGGACCATCTTTTTCATATCTATTCTTAAGCACTCCCGAAATATTGTCTGTTTCACTGATATTACTTGTTTCTCTCAGTTTGCTAAACTTTAAAAAGATATCCCTGTGTCTCTCTGTTTTAATTACATCACTATTGTACTCAATATTGATACACACAAGACCGGTCTTTTTGCTTGTAACTCCATTTATGGCAATTTCTATCTTTCTTGCTTATAGAAAGGAAAATTTAAAAAAGGCTTTTTCCGTTACTTTTGCTGTAATGGTAATTGTGGGCGTCTTTTATCTACCCTGGATGATAAGAAACTATAAACATCACAAAACCTTTGTCCCAGTATGTACGGTTGCAGGATGGCACCTTTTTGCCAGAATAGATAAAAAGCAGGATATTTTGTCGGTAGAAACATTGACAGACCATATTTACAGCCCTTCAAGAAGAAACTATACGGAGGGAGACTATTTCAGAGAAACTCTTTTGGAATGCCGACATATGTTTTTTGAAACTCCTTTCAAAATCTTATCCGCCGGCTTTCTGCGTATAATTTATTCTTGGAGTTTTTCAGGTCCATTTTATAGATTTTTTCTGCCAAAAGCCTATGTCAGACCAATAAAAATATTTAATGGAACAACTGTCTTTCTTCCCGATTTTGAAGGATTAATTTATGTTTTCGTATTTATTTTTATTACAATCTCTATAAAAAGTTTAAAAAAAATGAAAAAGGTTTTTTTTGACTGGTTTATACGAACTAGACCACTGCTTATAGTTCTTTTGGGATATTTACTTGTGCATGTCATAGGAATCCCTCTTGAACAGTATCGTTTTTCTGTTGAACCGCTTATTATATTTCTTGGATTAGGACTTGTTTTTGCTATCTTTGATTTAGATAGAAAAAACGCAGTTGAAGAGACAAAATTTGTTTATTTACCTACTTTTTCTGCTCTGATTTTTGCCATTTTCCTGATCCTGCCTCTTTTTGGGAAAACTGTCTTTGCAACAGTCTCTTATCCGAAAGCTTTAGAGAAACATAAATATCTTAATTATGAACACATAAGAGAAATACAGTGGAAAAATAGAGGGAATATTCCAAATGCGAAAAATGTGCGTATTTCAGGAATTGTGAAATATATAAGAACAAACTACAATTTTGAAAAAAATAGTGCAATGGCTTCAATAGATAAAAATCACGCAGTAGGTAAGCTCTACGTAAAAATGAACAGTTCAGATGCTTCAATGGGTATTGGAGATGTTAAAGTCGTATTTAATAAACAGTCTCTTCCCCAAGAACATGATGCAATAATCGTCTTCGGCTCTATCTCTACCGGAAAATACAAGGATATTATAGTACATGTTAACAAATGGAAAAAAATTGCCAAATCTGACTAAAATTATTTTTTCTCGAACTGCAGAGATCTTTTTAGGTACAGGATTGCCTGTGCTAGGCTTTTTCTGTGCGTTTAATTCTGATACTTCTTATGCTGATTTGCTACTATTTTATCCATTTTTGATTTTGTGTGCATGGCACATAATTTACATAAATGACCTGACATTTAAAAACTATAGTTTTTCATTCCAAAAGCTTTTTACTAAACCCAACTCCTTTTTTCTTCTCCTATTGATTTTAGGTATACTTTTTCGTCCGTTACTTTTTTTCCTGCTTTTATTTATTGTTTTGAATTGGGATTATTATTCTATTCATGGAAAGAGAAATTGTATTTCAGGATTGTTCTGTCATTTTCTGGGTGGAACTTCACATTTTGTGATTGGGGTTATTCTCGCACAGGGGAGGGTAATTGGATTCATTTCATGTATTCTTTATTTTGGTTTTGCTATGATTTCAGGAAGCATGCATCACGATTCGCTACATGTAAGTGAGGATCGAACGCATGGTTTTAATACGGGAGCAGTTTGCTATGGAAGGAAAAAATGGTGGCAATTCAGCATTCTTCCAATGACAATTGCTCAGTTCTTTTTATTATTTACAGATACCTATTTTTCCCTTATTTTCTTTATAGCATATTTGCTTTATCTCTTTTTATATTTATTTTATATAAGTAAAGAAAAAGATTGGGGAAAATTTAGAATGCTTTCTAGATTATTGTTTGCGGGAGCAGGAATTGTTTATCTTATCATAAAATGCTATTTCTAATAAAGGAGCTTAATAAGAATGAGAATAATTTATAGAGCTATAATTATAGTAATTGCCTGTGTTTTTGTTTTAATCTTGACGGGGTGTTCGACAACGCGAAAACAGATGCGGAAAGGATATAGGACCACTATGATTGTAACAGCATATTGTCCTTGCGGTAAATGCTGCAATTGGAAACGTAGTTGGTTGCGTTTTGGACAACCTGTTTATGCATCCGGTCCTAATAAAGGAAAACCAAAACGTGTTGGTATTTGTGCAGACGGTACAAAGGCAAAGAAAGGCATAATTGCTGCAGATACAAGATACTATCCTTTTGGAACGCGTATGTATATCCCCGGCTATGGATATGGGACTGTACATGACCGGGGAGGAGCTATAAAAGGGCAAAATAGATTAGATTTATTCTTTCCTACCCACAAGAAAGGCTTGCAGTGGGGACGACAAAAGCTAGAAGTTACTGTTTTTCGATAAAAA
>JAYEIY010000258.1:0-6448 GCA_034660375.1 Verrucomicrobiota bacterium | reverse complement strand
GTCCGTTAGCAGCAATATTCGTGTTTTTTATGGCAAGACTTTTTTAAGCATCAAATTATCTCTTTGTATATCAAGGAGATAAAAGTTTTTTTTTTGAAATCCAACTTTTACTCTTTCTTTCGACAGAATTATTTTTTCTAATTCTTTTGATTAAAAGTAGTTAATTATTCTGTCACTTAATTATTCTGTCAATTTATTGTTCTGGTTTATCCAGTTTGGGTTTAATGACAAAAGGTTTGTGATAAAAAGAATAAAATGTGAGAAGGAAAAGAAAAATATAATAGTAGAAATTAGACCTTGGAAAAATACAAAGGCAAATTTATATCTGAATGCACCCGGGACCGGAAATAATACTTTTTCCGTTATTCAGCGGAATTATCTGTATTTGAGTGGCTATGCGTTCTTTAAGAGCAGTGACATGAGAAATAATTCCTATCAATTTCCCATCCTGGCGAAGCCCACTGAGAGTTTCCAACGCAGTTTCAAGAGCATCTTCGTCAAGTGTTCCAAAACCCTCGTCAAGAAATAAAGAATCAACCCGAACCTTATTGGATGCCATCTGTGATAATCCCAAAGCCAGCGACAAGCTGACAATAAAACTCTCTCCCCCTGATAAGTTTTGTGTGCTACGGATTTCACCGCCTTGATAATCATCTACCACATTAAGCTCAAGAGGTTTTGTTTCGTCCCTTACAAGTACATAACGATCACTCATATTTTTCAATTGCATATTTGCATGTTTAATCATTATCTGAAAGGTAATTCCTTGGGCAAAATTACGAAATTTTTTACCATCTGCAGAACCTATCAAGTTATTAATTTTCTCCCAACGCGAGCATTCTTTCTGTTGTTTTTCAATAGTTTTTATCTTGTCTTTCTGTATTTCTCTGGCTCGTTTATCATCAATTTTTCTCTGTTTTAGTACTCCTGTTTTCTGGCTGTAATCTTCAAGTTGTTTAGTCAAGATGCTTTCTTTTTCTTCCAACGTATCTTTATTTTCCTCTGTAATATTTTTTTCTTTTTCTGTCTTTATTTTTTCAGAGCGTTCTTTTTGTCTTGTTTTCAATTCTACCTGTTTTTTACTAAGCTCTTCAGCTTTCATTTTGAGTTCTTTCAGTCTATGTGGCTCCATACGTGCATTTTTATATTCCACTTCATCAAAAAATCCTAACTGTTCTATTTTTTTCAAAAAGCCCTTTTGCTTTTCATCACAATCCTTTTGTAAATTCTGAACTGTTTCTGTAAAGATTTTCTGTTCATTTTTCTTTTCACTCAAGACTTTTTCCTGGAAATTATGATTTTCTATTGCCTTTTTCAAGAGGTTTTCTGTTTCTGTCTGTCTTCTTTTTATTTTTATCTCTTCATCATCAGTATCTTTCTCGCCATAGAGTTTTTTGCGTTCTTTTCTGTATTCTTCAAGCTCTTGAAATTTGCTTTGATAACCTGGAGTTTTTTCTTCAAGACTCTTTTCGTAGGATGCTTTAAACTCTGACGTTTTACTTAATTCTGATTGTAATCTGAAGATTTCACTTTCAATATTTTTATTATTTTCTTTCTTTTTATTCCACAGAATTACCTTATTTTGTAGAATTTTCAAGGTTTCATCTATATCCTCTATCGTTATAGCAGAGATCCCATATTGTTTTGTTTGTTCTAAGAGTTTTTGTTTAAGCCTATCAAGTTCCGAGCATATTTTATCATGGTCTTTTTTCATACGTAAAAGCTCTATTTCAAGGTTTTTTTTATCTGAGCTAACAGTACGTAGATTTTCCTGAATCTTTTCATTTTCTTTTTGTAGGTTATATCTTTTTTCAGATAGTTTTTTCTGTTTTTTTTCAAGTCCTTCAATTTCCGAGATTCTTTTTGTTATCAGAGTTATTTTCTCATTTATATCTTTTATTGAGTTTTTGATGTAAGGTAAGTCAATGTCGTCTTCAATCTTCAATGGCACAAGCTTTTCTTTGTAAAGTTTTGCAGCTGCCCTGCCCTCTTCTGAAAATTCAAGATTTCTTTCATGCAACTGTTCTATCTCTTTATCCAATCCTGCCTTTTCTATATTTTTTGACTTAAGCTCAGCATCCATTTGATCCAAAAAACTTTCTGCTTTATTAAGTTTTTTTTCTGTTTCATCTATTTCAGGGACATTTCCTTCTGCGAAGGGATGCGTTGTTGCTCCGCACAAAGGACACTCTTTGCCATCCTCAAGTTTCAGGCGTTCATCCTCAAGACTTTTTATACGCAAAAGTAAATTTCTCTTTTCCTGTAGATATAAAATCTCTTTTTTTGCAAACTTTTGTTTTTTATCGAGTTCAAGAATCTCTTTATCAAGTTCTTTAAAAAATACCTTCTTTTTTCTCTCAGATTTTGCGGAGTCCGCAATCTGCTTTTTAATGTTGTTTAACTGAATTATTAAACCAGACAATTCATTAAAAAGATATAAGGTATCTTTTACGTTTTCCTTTTGGGTTCTATAGCTAATAAGCTCTTTTCCAGCGAGTTTATCTTCCAAAGACGAAAAAACTGTTTCTAAATGTTCATTAACCTGCCTCTTCTCTTTTTCAGCCTTTGCAACCAATTTTTCAACATCATCAAAACGCTTTTTCTTACTCTTTAATTTTTTATCTATCTCTTTTTGCAAACTCCGCAAATTTTGTTTCTGTTTAAAAAGTTCTTTAAACGTACTAAAACGTTCTTTTATCCCGCTTAAATCAGAAAGAAGAGTCTCATCACGACTATTTTCGCAAAAATACTTATTCAGCGTTTTCAGTTTTACAGCAGATTCGTCTAAGCCCTTCTTGATATTCTTTTGCTTTTTCAAAGTTCCTAAGATTTTGTTTTTTAAATCCTGTAATTCAGTCTTTTTTTCATTACAAATATTTTTCAATCCATTTATATTCAAATCAAAATCTCTGACCCTTTTTATTATTTTCAGTTCTTTCTCCAAATCATTTTTTGCGGACTCCGCAAGCTTTTTAGCCTTCTCTACATTTGTTTTGAGTTCCGCTGACTGTTTTTCCAGATCTGGAAGGATTTTATTTATTTTATCCAATTTCAGCCGATTTTTCTGACAATCGTTTTGTACAGAAGAGAACATTTGATGCTCCGTTCTGACCTGTAAAGCTCTTTCTGCAAGTTTAAGTCTTTTCTTTTCCGGTTCGAAATCCTTTATTTTTTCGTCAAGGACTAATCTTTCTTTGTCTAATTCCTGCAATTCATCTTCAAGTTTTTTAATAAGATTAATCCAACCCAGTGCATCCAAAACAACTTTTTGTTCTTTCTGTAGCTTTTCAGACTCTTTTTGCAATTCTGACAAATTCTTATTTATTTCTATCAATTCTTCTTCGCCCAGAAAGTGTATTCCCGAAAGCTCGGCTTTAAGAATTTTCAATTTTTCTGCTTCAGCCTTATTAAGTTCAAATGTTTTCTGGGAAATGATGCTGTAAATATCCGTGCCAGTTATCTGTTCAAGGATTGGAGAACGTTCATCAGCAGATGCCTGAAGAAATACAGCAAAATCCCCCTGTGCCAATAACATAGAACGAGTAAATCTTGAAAAATCCATGCCTGTTTTTTCTGCAACAAGTTTTTTTCCTAAAGATAGTTTTGTCTCTAATACCTTATCTTTTACCCCATCAACAAGCTCGACAATTTCAAAATGTGCACTTTGAAGTGCTCCGGAAGGCTTATTGCGAGCCCTTCTTTGTGACCAATACGTACGAAATGTTCCTGAATGAGTTCTAAATGTAACTTCAGAAAAACATTCTCCAGTATGTTTACTCATTATTTCATTGCTACTTTTAGAAAGATTTTTTACACGTGGGGTCTCTCCGTAAAGTGCCAGACATATAGCATCAAGAATAGTTGTCTTCCCAGAACCAGTAGGACCAGTTATCGCAAAAATACCATCGGCAAGATATTCCCGTGAAGAAAAATCAATCCCCCATTCTCCAGCCAAGGAATTTATGTTTTTAAATTTTAAATTAAGAATTTTCATTATTTTTTATTTTTGGGACCGAAGGACTAAAGGACCGAGGGACGTTTTTACTGCTTCTTGTCCTTCAATCCGCCTATCCATCAGTCCTCCCTTCATTCTCACTCCGCATTTTTATCGTCCTCATGCACTACCATTAGAATCTCTTTGTATGTCGCAATCAGGCTACCTCTTTGCGAATTAGGTACTTCATATACATCAAGGCAGCGTTCAAAAATCTCATTTTCGGTCAAATCATCAAGACTGTCTTCTACAACATCATTATTAAGAATTTTTTCAACAATGCGCTGATTTTTTATGCGTAAAATTTCCATTTTTGTATCAACAACAGCATCGTCAAGAGAAGTTCTTAAATTCCCGGCTATCTCATCTCCGCAATACTCTATTTCAAGAAGGGTGTTTGCTTCTTCCAATTTTAAAGTTTTCAATCTTGATAAAATTTCTTCAAGATTTCCAGAAAGTTGTTCCAACTTTCGAAAAACAGGCACAGAAATCTCGTTTACGACTCGTTTTCCTTCGGAAAATTCGATTAAGCATACTTTTTTGTCCTGTTTAGCCTCACCGAACCCTATCGGAAGCGGAGAACCACAGTAACGCATATAATCACAATCCTTCACCTTTTGAGGAACATGCAAATGCCCAAGAGCCATATAATCAATATTTTTAGGAAAAACGTCTTTGCTTATATGAGCAAGAGTTCCTACGTACATTTCGCGAACTCCGTCATTATCAACAGTCTTTCCGCCGACAGCAAATAAATGCCCCATAGCAACAATCGGAGTACTCTTTTTCAGCTTCAGTTTGACTCTCTTTTCTTCTGCAATTCTGCAGACTTCGGCATAATGATTTTTTATCCCTTCGACTACTTTTTTATTTTTGTCATCAATATTTTCTCCTGCTTCCGAAGTCCTGATATCCCGTTCGCGCAAATATGGGACAGCACAGACTATAATTTGTTCAGTTTGATCTTTATTATCCAGGAGAAGGACTTCATCTTTTATAGAATCAGGCAGAACTCCTATAACATGCACATTAAGTGCGTTAAGAATATGCTCAGGAGCGGTAAGAAATGTAGGCGAATCATGATTACCCGCAGTAATAACAACATGGTTGCAGCATGACGAATTTGCAATACGACACAAAAAACTATAATATAATTTTTGGGCTTGGTTACTAGGCATCCCCGTATCAAAAATGTCTCCGGCAACCAAAAGAATATCTATCTTTTCAGACTCAATCGTTTTCGAGAGCCAATTCAAAAACATTTCAAACTCCTCATATCGTTTATAATGATACAAAGAACGCCCCAAATGCCAGTCTGATGTATGTAATATTTTCATTCCTTTAGTTTTCCCTTTTCATTAATCTAGATGTTCATAAATTAAAATCAAGGTAGAATGATATCCAAAATAACATTTTATGTGCAGGTTTTACATGTCAACCATTTAGCTTAGCAGGGGACTCTGCCCGCAATTCTCTGAATACGGCACATGGACTTGCCTGTAAAATACAGGGAACGCTCTTTTTTGATATTATCCGCATAATCAAGACAAAAAAAGGTTTTAACCTCGAAATATAATTAAACAGAATTACCCATCTATCATATCAAAATATCCTTAGCTCACCTCGCACCACCAAATCAATCCCATATAAGTTCATTGAGTAATTTATTCTTTATAGTATATCCAGTAAGCGTGTCCGGGTTTCAATTTGCCACGGCCTTCGTTTTCTGACTGCCATTCAGGTAGGTTGTCAAGAGAATCAATATGGAAATATTCTCCTTTATCAGCATCCCATCCCCATATTTTGCCGATGATAGTTGAATTATCCAGTGGTTCTATCTCTTTTTCTGAACCAATTAGGTTCCATCCTTTTTTAAGAGAGTAAGAATTCTCAGGCATTTCTGCAGAAACGACAGGAGTTTTTCCCCCAGAATGACTGTATATCCAAATTCCCTTTAAAGTTTCGGGAATATCTTTTTTATCCAGTTCATAATAAACTTTCTTTGTTGCATCCCAATACCATATCATTCTCCCTTTTATAGAATTACCCTGCAAGTCGGTAAAAAGGTGTTCAGTCGCTAAATGATGTTCAAGTGGGTTAGAGACAAGATTCCATCCTGGAGATAACTCGTAACTACACTGATTATTGATTAGGGCTTCAATATCAGAGACTAACCCTTCAAAATCACAGTTTTCACCGGAAGAAATAAACTCTGTTCCTGCAAACATAAAGATATCATGTCCGCTTTCAGGATATTTAGAGAGTACTTCGCCGTCTTTGTAAAAAGTAACCACTCCATCAAAGACCTCGATTCCAAGATTAACCTGAGTATTCAGAAGCAAACGCCAATTATAGAGAAGTTCCTTTTCCACATGTCCATCTTTCATAATATTTAATCTTCCATTTACAACACTGCCATCCTCTGTAAAAAGTTTTGCTACGGCTTTATACTTG
>JAYEIY010000257.1:0-6459 GCA_034660375.1 Verrucomicrobiota bacterium | reverse complement strand
AAAGAAAGAGAAAATGCTAAGTGCCCTAATGTTATCCCAAACAGGGAGCTAGATTTGCGGAGCTTCAATTTTTTTCAGTGAGCTCTGATCCTTATATGCGGTTTTATTTTTTAGATTCCTAGAGAAAACTGCATGACATTCTCTCCCCATAACGAAATTAAGCGACCATGAACTAAAAAGTTTTAAACAGCAAAACCCTTTTTCCTGCAGCCACTTAATAGGTAACCCAACCTACACATTTTGTGTAAAAAAGCCTTCTTTCAGCAACATTTACACTCACCAAAGAAGAGTACCTCATAGATAAATAAATTTTTTTCACTTTTTCCTCTTGACAACAAGATTCTCTGGAATATATCATATTCCAATTGACCTATATTAGATTCCAAATGAGAATAAATAATGACGAATACACTTTTAAAAACTATGAATCTTCCGGCATATGTTAGGATTGCCCATGATATTCTTGACGTGATAGAGTGCAATATTTACGAAAAAAACACATTATTGCCGTCAGAAAGAGGGCTGGCTGTAAAATACAAGGTCAGCAAAATTGTAATTAATAGAACTTTAAGCCTATTGGCAAAGCAAGGGAGTATTGAAAAAATTCCTCAAAAAGGTAGTTTTGTCAGGGCAGGGAATAGAAAAAAGGCAGTTTCCCGTCCTAAAATTCTAATTAGCGGTAGTCATGCTCCGAAAGACATCAATAAGCGTCAAAAGGCATTTTCAGCATTATTAAGAAAGGAATTTCCTGAAGTTGATATTGAATATATCCAAGAAGAGTTCCTCCCTAAGGATAGACAGACTTTTCCTGAAAGTGCTGATATAATCATCTGTTCAGAAAGGCTTTTTGCGAAATTTGCACTTGAAGGTCGTTTGGAATCGTTAGTGGATCTTAACGTAAGTATTGACAGGTCAGAATATTTCCCTCAGCCTTTTCAACAATGTGAAATAAACGGATTGCCTTTTGCTGTGCCACTTAATTTTAATCCCTCAATATTATACTGCAATCAGCGAATCCTTGAAAAAATTGGTTTTACAGGTGATCTCAATATTCTCAACTGGAAAAGTTTTATAAAAATCTGTAATGAGATCAAAGCAAAATTACCAGAAGTGTTTCCTATGGGATATTTTGATTTTCTTTCTTGTTGGTGGGAAAATTTTTTATATACTCATGGTCTTGATATAATAAAAGCGGATAAATTTGAAACAGATATTTTCAGTCCTAATGGGGCAAGTGCTATTGAGTTGATGAAAAATCTTGTAAAAAATGATTTGGCAGACAATTTAACTGTGCGAAGAAATGCTTTGGAACTTATCAATAACGATCATGTGACCTTTTTTATATGTAACCCTCGTCTTATGGGTGAGCTAAAGGATCTTTCAAGTTGGACAATTGCCCCCGTTCCCATGGGTTCTCATAGAATCTCAGCTGCCAATTCTTTTCTTATGGCAATCAACTCAAAATCTAAGAATATTTCATTATGCAAAGAAATACTGAGTTTTATGTTATCAGAAAAATTTCAACTTTGGTTGGGCAGTGAATATGCAATAGGTCCGGTTCATAAACAAGCTTTAAAAGAAACCTATAATACTCCTAATTTAAAGGCGTTATGTGCGGCATCTGAAGTAGCAAAAATGCTGCCGAACCGTGTTGAATACTGGAATATAAATGATGAACTAGGGAGAGCAATTTATCAAATAATTAACGGCATGGTAGAATTGCCAAAAATAGAACAGGAAATCAAGAATAAATTATATTTAGAGAGAAAGGAGTGGAATTCCATAAGATTATTAGGAATTGTTTAGAAACGGAAGGGAAAAGTTTTTTTACAAAATCAAATAGAAAAAAGGAGGAGGATTTATGAATAATGAATACAGAATTCGATTTACGTTGATAGAATTACTCGTCGTTATAGCAATCATCGCAATACTTGCCAGTATGTTGTTGCCCGCACTGGGAAAGGCAAAAGCACAAGCCAACAAAATAGTTTGTGCGGGTAATCTCAAGCAACTTGGGTTTGCCAATTTAGCCTATGCAGGTGATCATGACGGATATTTGATTGAATCTTTATGGCCTGACCGCATTTGGGCATATACAGGATTGAGTAAATCAAGATATATTTACAGCATTTTTTATTGTCCATCGCAGGACAAAACGGATTGTTATTCCTGGGGATGTAATACACTGAAACCATATTTTCTAGATATTAAAGGATCATACGGCTACAACTATAATTATCTGGAAACTGGATATGATTCCGTGGCGCCCGTAAAAATTTTTTCACTAAAAGCTCCCACGCAAATGCTTATGTGGGCGGGTAGATCGAGGATTGATGGACTAGCCAGCCACAGTAATGTTCATTACGATTCTAATCATCCCGGTACTCAAATATCACTTCGCCATAATTTGGGAAGCAATGTTGTTTTTGTTGACGGTAGTGTTTTGTGGTATAAAAGAATGCAAATCATGTGTCCAGGATATGTTTCAGCAATAGTAAAAGGATATTGGTCAGGTGGAAGGTAGACAAGTAGGGGTAGCTCACAGTGGAGTTGCGTAGCAACCCTCTGTGGCTACCCTCGTAGTAAATCGTTCATAATGAAAAAGGAAATAAAAATGCAAAAAGAAAATAAAAAAGCAATAAAAAGGTGGCAAAAAGAACGTTTCGGGATGTTTATTCACTGGGGACTTTATGCACTTCCTGCGCGACATGAATAGATTATGATGAAAGAGGAGATTGATCCTGAAACTTATGAAAAAAAGTATTTTAATCATTTTAATCCTAAGTATTATAGTCCTAAAAAGTGGGCAAAAAAAGCAAAAGATGCAAGGATGAAATATTTTGTGATCACGGCAAAACATCATGAAGGATTTTGCTTGTGGGATACCAAGTATACCGACTATAAAGTAACTAACACTCCTTATGGCAACGATCTTCTGCGTCCTTTAATTGAAGCATTCAAAAAAGAAGGGTTTGGGGTGGGGATTTATTATTCTTTGATTGACTGGCATCATCCACATTTCACAATCGACCGTATTCATCCCTTGCGCAACCACCCCGATGCCGAAGAGATGAATAAAAAACGGGACATGTCAATATATCAAGATTATCTACATAATCAGGTTGAGGAATTAATGACTGAATTTGGAAAAATAGATGAATTGTGGTTTGATTTCAGTTATGAGACCTGCGAATATTGGTCATCTCGACGTGGATTTGTTGGAAAAGGCAAAAAAGATTGGGGTAGTGAAAAACTTATAGAAATGATCAGATCCAAACAACCGGAAATAATAATAAACGATCGTCTGCAAATTGAACAGGATATAAAGACGCCTGAACAACATCAACCACAGGAGCCATTGATGAAAGATGGTAAACCTGTAGTCTGGGAAGCGTGTCAGACTTTTAGTGGATCATGGGGTTATTTTCGTGATGAAGCAAGCTGGAAAAGCCCGGAACAACTTATTCAAATGCTGATAAACACCGTAGCGTGTGACGGAAATTTGCTAATGAATGTAGGACCTACTGCAAAAGGCAGATTTGACGACAGGGTGACTGCAGCACTCCAAGAATACGCTGATTGGATGGAGATGAATTCAGACTCTATTTACGGTTGCGGAGTCAGCAAATTCCCAGCTCCTAAAAATTGTGTCTACACACAAAATGGGAATAAACTTTATCTACATGTTTTCAGCTGGCCGTTCAAGCATCTGCATGTGCCGGAACTGGCGGGGAAAATTGAATATGCTCAGTTTTTGCATGATGGTTCAGAGATTTTAGTTAATGAACCCGATCCAGAATTAGAAGGACATGGACATACATCCGTCAATGCGAAGGGCGAGACGGTAATATTCAACCTTCCGGTCTTAAAACCAGATACAATAGTCCCCGTTATAGAAATTTTCATCAAGGAATAAATAAACAATGAAAGTTAAAATGAAGTTAGTTATGCTATTATGTACAACGTTGTTCTCTCTAACCATTTATGCCGAGAGTAAATTGGTATTGGATTTTAATTTTGAGAAACATTCACCCTCCGGAACAGAAGTCAAAGGTGGTAAAATCATTAAAATACCAGGTAGCGATGCTTTGATAGGTGATAAAAAAAGAAAAAGTAATTTTTTGCACTTAAATGGACGCAATGAGGTATTGCAGTTTGATTTATCAGAGGAATCTAAAAAAGTATTAAACGGATCATTTACTTTTGAGTTTGATTTTTTTACTGAGAAACTGCCAAGTGACAGTAATTACCACAATCCCGGTGCCTATAATATAGAGATTTTTTCGGCTTTTGATGATAATGGAAAACGTGTTCTTAATCTTTATGGAAATCGCTATAATCGCTTTAATGGAAGTTGGGTAAATAAAAAGGAAAAGAGTTTCGGCTTGCAATCGACTTGGAATCACAATAACAATTATGAAGTTTGCGGGATCCTGCGAAATAAGTGGTATCACGTAGCTTTTGTTTATAATAAAAAGGCACAAACACTGGAACTCTATCTTGATGGCGAAAAATTGGGCAACACCAAAACGAGCGGAGATTTAAAAACTATTAAAGATTTTCGTTTCGGAGGCAACCCAAAAGGGAATCACAAGGGAATGCTTTCCGGTGGAATTGATAATATCCGTTTATCTTCCGGGATTCTTTACGACAAAGAAACAGATTCCGCAACTCAGAAAAAATCATGGCAACGCCTTCATGATACAGCACGGAAAACGTATTCTGAATTTCTTCTTCCGGAAAATCCGAAATGGGCTGATCACCATCCCAGAATGTTGTTGACTCCGCCAAGAATTGAGGAGTTGAAGGCAAATCTTAAAAAGGGGAAAGGACCGGAATTAGTAAAACGATTAATTACCAGATGCAATGAAATGATCAATACGGCATCACCTCAATTTTTTGATAAAATGACAACCGGACATAATGTAGGAGACATCATCAGGCCGGCAATACTGTCCCTTGCAACAATTCTTACCGGCAATAAAAAATATGCTGAATATGCAGCGAAAATAGTAACAGAATATGCTGAGACACTGGGCTATTACGATATGAGAACGCAATTGGTAAGGTCCGCAGGACAAGGCAAGCCGCTTATGGCAGTTGCACTGACTTATGACTGGGGATATGATCATTTTACTCCTGAGCAACGTCGAAAAGTACGGCAATATCTTTTGGAAATGGCAAAAGGGACTTACGATTATTATACAAAGAAATCAGAATCATCAGCCCAGTCGGATGCACTTGCCGGATGCGTTGCTAATTGGTCGGCCATGTCTTATTCAACACTGGGGAATGCAAGCTTGGCCGTAATGGGGGAAACCTCTGCACCGGTACGAAGATGGCTTAACTATGCAAAATTCAGGACAATGCAGTACGGCTTATTTGCAGTAGGGACAGAGGGATGCTTTTATGAGATGCCAGACTATCTTGCCTATGGAGCCGGACCACTTTTTATTTTTATGGAAGCCTATTATACTGCCGGCGGTGATGATCTTCTGGCTATGAGTAATTTTGCAAAAACTCCTAATTTTCTACCTTATATATTTTATCCTTATAGTAATAAAATGATGCCATTGAGATATTCATCCCAAATTAATGGATTACATAAAAGCGATTCATATGTAATGGGGTTGTTAAGATATAAATTCAGAACAGAAACAATGGAATGGAATTGGCAGAAAATCTACGATGGAAAGCCATGGAATGAATCATGGAATATATTTCCTATTATTTGGTTTGAACCGGAAAAAGAAGCGATTTCTTCTCCTGGTCAGCCTCTAGCTAAATGGTTTAAAAGTCAAGGTTTTATGGGGTTTAGATCAAGTTGGGAAAAAGATGCCATTGCCGGAACATTTACGGCATATCCTGCAGAAATAATGGCACATGATCAATCCGACAGAGGACAGTTCAATCTTTACGGCTATCAGGGACGGTGGATTATTGATGTGGGAGGGCGTAGTAATCCTGAACATGGATATCGTGGCGCTCATAATTTAATCACTGTCGACAATAAGGAAAGACAGTATAAACCACGAGCTGGACATAATTACCATCTTGACGCTTTTATCACAAATTTCTGTCATTCCGACAATGTTATGACAGCAAGTGGAGCTGATTTAAGTAACTCTTATCGTTATATCTATAATTGGGGGATGGAAACCGTAGACAGTAAAAATAAAAAATATAGTCAGGATCGTTTTGACTTTGCCGGCAGGCAACTGCTTTTCATGCGTGAAAAAACAGCACCTGCATACTTACTGGTGTTAGATAAAATAAAAGAAGACGATAAGGAACATAGCTACACACTGAATTTGCATACAGCTTCGGAAAATGAAGTATTGATTAATGGAAATTCTGCAAAGTTGATTTAATATCCCAAAAACAATAAAACCTTTAAGTATGTATGTCGTCCCAAAAATAAAGACGGCTCTAAGCGATATTACTATAGCGGCGACCCCG
>JAYEIY010000256.1:0-6463 GCA_034660375.1 Verrucomicrobiota bacterium | reverse complement strand
CGTTTATCCTGTTTTTCGAGCAAACCAGAAAAAACTATTTTGTTATCTGAATCTTTTATAGAAAATGTCGTGTCACTCAATTCTTCTTCAGCTACAATTACTTTTTTTATGGCATCAGTTTTATAGCCACACTGATTTATTCTAACGGAACCAAAAGTAAGTCGGCGTGTATTTGAAATGATTTTTATATCAGAAATGCTATATACATCATTTCTCTGCCCTTCAAATAATACACTGAAAAATCTCTGAGAATCTGGTGGTTTCTTTGAAATAAACAAGGAAAGCAAAGGAATTTTGTAGCTTTTCCATTCTTTGGAAAGAATAAAAAAATCTTTAGAGAATGAGTGCCTGGAAAGTCGCTTACCTCCAAAAGCGCGCCTTTCTAGAATTTTATCAGAAACCCCACAGCGCATGGAACCTGTTCCATTTTGCGATTTTGCCATAAAAGTAATAAATCCACAACGAAAATGAGCACGAAGATCCACGGTATTCCAATTCTGAAGCATTAATTCTATTTGACAATTAAGATTATCAGCTGAAGCAAATGTAAGAACTGGTTTATTCCGATAGACCTGATTATTATCTATAAAGCAATGCTGTTTTTTTAAATATTTCTCATCTACATTCTTAGAACGTGACATCTTAACTATACCTTTTTGGGGTAATGCAAAAATGATGTCATGTGCCTTAAAATGAGGAGAAATTATCCTTTTGTTATGTGGAGATTTTTCAGATATTTCTGAATATACTGGGAAAAACCCGTAAAAACAAATAAAGGAAAACATAAAGATTATGGCAAAATTTTTCATATTTTTTCTAGTTAGACAGTGCACGAAAAGCCTTTTTCACTTCGCTCAAAGGCTTTTCGTACACTGTCTGTTTGTAGTTGTTTTTTTGAGCAAATAACAATAAAAATTATTATTAACGAGCCAGCATTCATCTCAAATAAAATTCAGAGAAAGATTAATGAGATCCGACATCTCCCAATTCTAAGTACTTTGTAAATGTTCGCATTGTTTTTAATTTAACTTCATCAGGAGCATCCTGCAATTTTTCATCATAAAGAGTAATTTTGATCGCAACTTTGCTGGGATTTGTTGTTATCTCCGTTCCTAATGGGATAAGTACTCCAGATTGATCATAGCACTCCATAGAAAACTCTTCTACTCCACCAGCAAGTTTTTCCCAGGTACTTGTTCCAAGAGCAGAGTTATTGTCATACCAACTTGCCGGAAGAGATGTATCTCCGCAGAAATCCCAGTCAGCAGAATCCAAATCACTGACCATCTTTCTTGTAATGGTATATGGTTCTGTCGTTGCTAAGGGATCATCGTCTTTATGAAACTGATATGAAATTTCGCATAGTCTGCTGAATGAGCCGGTATCACCTTCGGTAACACTTACAAAGGTTACATATAAACAATCTGTATAATCTGCTTGTGAAGAATCTGGATTCCCAACGTAAAAACCTATCATTTTTCCCTCTATGGGAGAGGTCATACAGGTTCTAAAATCTCTGTCAATAATATCCATGGTCGTTTTTGCAGTCTCAAAAATCTTTGTATTTGCTTCCGTGTAAGACCACACTTTTTGTGCTGAAATGAGGAATTTAAAGAGAACTAAGATTAAAATAGAAAGGACACTCATTGCGACAAGAAGTTCTATCAGCGAAAAGTGTTGAGAAATCTTTATCTGTTGTTTTCTATGTTTCATTATTTTTTTTATAGTTTAAATAAACATTCTACGGAAAGCCTTTTTCGCTTCCCTCAAAGGTTTTTCATACACTGCCTGTTTTCTGTTATTTTTTGAGTAAATAACACTAAAAATCATTATTAATGAGTCAGTATTCATGTCAAATAAAGTTCAAAATATCTGATTTTAAACTTATGCAGAGCCCGTATGAAAAGGTTTTTGCTTTTTGAAAACCTTTTTCGTGCAAGGTTTTATTAATAATAAACCTGGACAAATCTTTGAGGGAATCTGTCCAGGCGGTTTTTATTATTTAAAATAATGAGAATAATTTAGTTTACGGTTGTACTTACAGATCCATTGCCTGTATATACATCCAATTCCCAGTCGTCTCCGGATTTCGTAACTGTTACATCCATATTTCTAGCAGAAATGTAATAGATACTTTCCTTATCTATTGTTGTAATATTACCGTCTACGTCAATTGTCTGATCAGCTACAGTAGCAACTTTAAACCAGATTGCTACTGCCTTGTCATTAAATGTTTCTCCACTGTCTGCAAGATCATCTTTAGTTATGGGAGCACCTACCTGAGGAACAAGAGTAAACTGCATATCATCACTATCCATCAAGGTTAGAATCCCGTCAATAGGATTGTTTGCTGAAGTTGTGCCGTCTCCGCTTTCATCCAGTTCTACCTCTACAACAACATCATAATAGTCCCAATCACTTCCTCTGTATGAATTGTTTTTGTAATACTTATGAGGAAGATCTTCAAATCTGAGTATCCATTTTGTTTGAGGAATAACTTCTTCACAGATACAAAAACGTCTCAGAGATCCATCAGACTCTCTTTTGTCTTTAGTTAAGGCTCCGGTGTAGTGATTTAGGGGGGCATGATTGCTTCCAAAATTTACCGCACCCAAATCAATTGTACTGCCCCAGGCATAATGGTCATAAGTTCCAAGCTTCCAATTGCCGTTGTAATATGCATTTAGCTCATTCTTTTTTGCTACAGTTATAAGTCCTTCAGTATCACATGCATGTGTTACTCCACTGCCATATACACGAATAAAAAAGTTGAATGCATCTCCAGCACTGTATTCTGTAACAACATCTTCAATCTGTGTGTTTTCATCATTATGCGAAAATATTTCCATAGAATCTGGTGCTGACATATAGAATCCTGATAAAAGTGCCGCACTGGATCCCAAGAATGTATATGACATTGTTCCACCTTTTGTTATTTCAAAGATTCCTCCACCCGAACCAGTCACACCGTCTTTCTGAAAGAGTCCAGGTTTGTATGCATCCAGGCGATAACGTGACTTTGTTCGCTGATCATATGGCTTTTGTGACGGCCAGCTGAGTTCAAGATTAACAGTTATTCCGGCATCCGCTTCAATTGATCTACTGTCAAGCCATCCTCCTGCCTGAGCATCATAACTTCTATAGGTAGATGCTGTCTTCCATACACGTACTATCCCTGAAAAATCCTTATTTGAATATGTACTTTGCTCAACAAGAAAAATTCCACTGTCATCTCTTGCTACTGAACCATCATAATCAAATGTACTATTATTATTTTCATCATTATAGTAGATTTCCACTCCAGTTTCAACGGGATTATTCCAAATCAGATTTGATTCATCATCGCCTGGCTTGTTTATAGGGATGGCATCTGAAACTTGCCAATCCTTTTTGATTTTGTCTGTAAAATAATGCAGGAATTGATCTGCTGCCATTGATGCATTACTTTTTCCGATAGAGGCCTTGCTTGATTTCAGTCCGACAGGAAAGAGGCACATAATTCCGACGACCCCTATTGCGATAACACCTATTGCGATTAGGATTTCCACGAGAGAGAAAAAGCTTTGTTGTCTGAGATTCTTCATTATTCATTCTCCTTTTTTTTAAATTACTGTTTTTGTCACACATAAGAAACTATGAATTATTTTCATAACCCCCCCTCTGCAACTTTTGGCTTATGGATTATTATTGTAGCAATTCCCATGCCAAACCTTTAAAATATTAGTAATTTATTGGCATTTTATATGTTATTGCGCCGGTAAATCTATTTACATGCAAGGTTATTTGGTCTGCTGAACTTTCATTTACTATCTGACTTGCTTCATTTCTAATTATTTGTGCATTTTTTATTATCCAGTAGGAATTTTTATAGGCAGCTGTTCCTATCGTAGCATAAACTGCTGAGCCTTTACATTTACCCGTAGATGAAAAAACTATACTTCTTACATTGTCAACAGAAATTGGTCCATTGAAAATCTCAGAAAAATCTACTCCGTTTATAAGGGTTGTAGCATTATCAGCAGGTTGTTTGGAATATGCCCCTAAAACTCCTGTCTGATTAATTCCTATGTCTCCATCTACCTCCATTATTTTTACTCCCGTAGGTAAACGATACCAAGAAGAATCATCGATCCAAGACTCAAAATTGTAGTTACTATCAACAAATGCGATTCGAGCACATCCGTAGTGATATCTTTCATTTATATTGCCACCTGCTGTTGCCGGCATGATCAGAGCTACATAGTTTCTGGCTGCCACCGACTTTTGTCTTGCAATACCCAGCAGACTTCCAATATTTTTTGCTACAGAGTTCACGTTGTTTCCAGAAATCATTCTTTGAAAGGGAGCAAGGGCTATTCCAAAAAGAATGGAAACCAAAACAATTACAACCAAAAGTTCTACAAGAGAGAAGTATGTTTTATGTTCTTTGAATTTAACCATAGTTTATTTAGTTTAATTTTTTGATAATGTCGCAAATTCTGTGCGATCAAATCTTCTTCAATAATAGAGTTGAGGTTATTTTTAGTAAAATACAAAATTTCATAAAAAAAGGAATCTCGAATGCAAGGGAAATATAATCTCGATTTGTTCTTTTGTCTAGCAAAAAATGGTTTTTCTCTTAATGAATTGTTTTTTAAGCTGAGAAAATTGTTTGTTTGAAGCTTTTTTCAAGACTTAAGTTTTCCCAATCCAAAGCGAAAGCAAGTTCTTCTAGCCCGAAAGATTCGCTTCACTCATAAAAAAACATCAGCTAAAGAAAAGAAATGTAGCTTGTTTGTATTGTTGCTCTTTCTCTTTGCGTTCTCCAACACCTCAGCTTTTCTTTCCAAAAAAAAATGATTTCTTTTCCAAAAGAAAGGATCTAACTCCATACTCCCACTCTTCACATCACACGCACGGTAACACGCACTTTAGTAGTACGTCATCTCCGAGGACGTGTACAGCTTTTGTTTTTGCTATCGGAGATAGCGAAGTGCTTTGGGGAAACGTTTTGAATCACGCGGAGCGGGTAAGCTCGGATTTTCGGGAAAAGATTGTTTTTCCAAGGAGCTTGGCCACCGCGGTAGCGATAATTCCGAAGCGAGCGAGGAAAAACCGGCGGTCTAATTTTCCATTCTCAATTATTTGAAGATTCTGCAATTATCAAATTAAATTCGAGGGAGGTTAAAGCCGTTCTCGGTTCAGGTAAAATGGAAAATGTATCCGTCTTTACCCTCAAAATGCTTAAAATGATTTGCGCCCCTAGGGAAAACAAAAGCAAGTTATCCTACTCATTTATTTATCCAAAATTCTTACTTAAAAATCAGAGTTTATCGTATCGTACCCTGGAATTTTTAACCGTAAAAATCGGTGATCAAACAAATTTAACAGGTTTTCGAATGTGCTTCAAAAATGCAGACAAACGGAATAAAAAAGGGATTATACAGACAAGAAGATAAAAACATCTTCCCTAAATCTATTATCCATTACTACCATCCGTCTCTATTTGAAGTCATTCGCAAAGCATAACGGGAGAAAATTGCTATAGAAAAGATCCCCAATTCAAATTGCAGCTAATTCAGATTTTTTTCCATTTCTGAGTACAGGAGAAATGTATCTATGTCATAAAAAGATCAATTTGAGATGGTGAGATTACATCAATTTCAGATGGTTATCCACACATTGTAGACTGTGGTGGATTCATTGCCTTCGGGATCAACTGTGCGTGTTACCTGTCCGGGTGCATCGTAGATTGTCTGGGTTGTTATGCTTCTTACATCGGTACCGTCGTTCGGATTGGTCCAGATGAAAGATGTTCCGGTTTGGTTTCCAGTAGAATCATAAGAAAAATTTCTCACAACTCCATTGGCATCGGTTGTTGAGGTCATGTTTCCTGATGAATCGTATGCAAATGATGCGGTTAGATTTCCTGATGTATCGAATGTGGCAGTCAGATTTCCGGATGAGTCGTAGGAATTTGTTGTTGTTTGTCCGAGTGGATTTGTTGTTGATGTAAGATTTCCATTGGAATAGTAGGTATTGGTGGTTACGCAGGCAGGAATGCCTACGCTACTGGAGAGCTGATTTCCTTTGCTGTCATAAGTGTAGGTGGTTGTATTTCGCAGTGGATCAATTACGGATGTTCTGTCTCCTGCAGAGTTGTATGTATAATTTGTGGTCTGGTTAAGTGCATTGGTTACGGAGAGTTCATTTCCTGTTGAATCATAAGAACGACTTGTTGTATTTCCATGTGCATCAGTACTGGAAATTACATTGCCTTTGTTGTCGTAAACGTGTATTGTTGGGTTTCCTAGGCGATCGTAGATTGTTTCTGTGTTGCCGCCAAGTTGTGATTTACAGAACTCATCGGTTTGAGGCTGACGAACACGCAAGTAAGATTCCCTTTTTTACTAAAGAAAGGGAAAGTACTTGCTCGGTAATTCAAATTCCTTGCTCAAAACAAAACATACTCGTAATTTAACTT
>JAYEIY010000255.1:0-6494 GCA_034660375.1 Verrucomicrobiota bacterium | reverse complement strand
AAAACGACAATTCTTATTTCAAAGTCTAGTATTACCGGTAAGGCAGGAAATGGAAATTCTTACTATCCCTCCGTTTCCTATAAGGCAGGTTTTGTAACTTTTTCATCTGATGCGACAGATTTAAATTCTATTAAAACTGGGAATAATAGACAGATTTTTCTATGGAGAGAAGGCAATATTACACTTATCAGTAAATATAACGAAGAAGTGGCTAATTCCAGTGCATTTAAACCTGTTCTTTCCGCTAGTGGAAATGCCGTAATTTTTGAATCTGACGCAGATAATCTTGGTAGTTCTACAAATGGAGAAAAAAATATTTATTTATATAAAACAGATACTGAAGAACTGCAGAAAATAAGTGTCTCTACAGTAGGAGACATAGCAGATGCGGATTCTTCTTTTTCTTCAGTTTCTTACAACGCTTCTTATATCGCTTTCTCTTCCAAGGCAAGCAATCTTGTAGAAAATGATTCAAACGCCAAACGGGATATTTTTGTGCGCAATATGTTTTCCAATACAACAGAATTGATAAGTACTTCTCTTTTAGGTTCTCAAGCAGATAATGATTGCTATGGACCTGCAATATCTGCAAACGGTCGTTTTGTATATTTTTATTCCAAAGCAAGCAATCTCGTAACAATAAATACAAATGATGTACGTTCAGGCTATATATGTGATAGACAAGCTCCTATCGGACATTCCAATCGTTTACGCCTTCTCTCACACGGAATAATAACATCTGAATCAGGCAATAATGATACGTGGAGTGGTGCGTTGTCAGCATCTGGAAGATTTGTAGTTTTTGCATCCGACAGCACTAACCTCATTTCAACTGATATAAATGGAGTCAGAGATATTTTTATTGCCGATTTTGGTATTTCGGCAAACCAGTCACCCGTGGCAGAACTTTCAACATATACGGTTGATGTAGATGACGGAGAAAGCATAGATATAGAGATTTCTGCAATGGATCCTAACGGCGATGATATCTTTTCCTATGTAACTACTTTTCCTACACACGGGACTGTCTCCTTTTCCGGATCAGCCTACAATAATGATGCTTTAATTTCATCGTACACATATATATCAGAAAATGGTTATTCAGAAGATTCTTTTGAAATAAGAATAATAGATGGCTCGGGAAGTTATGATGATGTAATTGTTGCCATTCAAGTCTCTCAACCTCCGTCTGTGGACTTAGATAATACGAAAACAGGCAATGATTATCAAACTTTGTTGCATGTTAATAATCCTGACTTTATTTCGATTGTTAATTCAGATGAGCTAATTATTACTTCTGAAAAAGACCTTGAATCAGCATCTGTTGCTATTGAAAATTTGCTAACTCCGATAAGTGAATCACTTTCTATAAATACGGGAGGAACAAGTATTTCTTCATCCTATAATGAGGATACGGGAACTCTTTCTCTTTACGGGATAGCATCCAGTTCTGATTATCAACAGGTACTCAGAACCGTAACATACAAGAATAGCAATCCGAATTCAGATATGACAACTCGTAATATTGCTTTTAATGTTTACGACGGAGAATCAAATAGTATCACTGTCTATTCCAAGATTTTCTTTGTAAACGATACAATACAGCTCGAATTGCTTAGTGGCTGGAATCTATTATCATTACCTTTTGATACTGCCCCATGGTCAGAAACTAACGATGTCTTATCTGATAATATTGGCAAGATCCTTTTTGCTGGGAGTGTTTGGTATTGGGACGCAGAAGAAGAAATAGGCTATAAACGACAAGAGTTCTCATTTTCTGCAAATCGAGGATTCTGGGCATTTTCCAATCAAGAAGAATCGGCTACAACAGACTGGATTTCGGGAAAACTTCCTCTTGAAGAAATTATTTTGCATTTAGGATGGAATTTAATTGGTCCATCACAAGATATGTTATTAACTGAATTCGATGAATTGATCTGCATAGGATCATTCGTATGGAAGTGGGATACACAAAAGTGCCTCTATTTACCAGAGAAAACACTTGTTCAACGAGGCAAAGGATATTGGGTTTTTATAGAAAAAAACTAAAAAGAGAAACCAATAAGTTCAGACAATATCAAGATTAGTCCTTTATGGGTGCAAGATCAAAGCTCTAAGGTTTGATGGTAGAGAAGAAGCAACTTGGGTTCGGGTGCACAGGGATTCATTACGGACCGGTGGCAAATGGATGGGGCAGCCAGGACTGTTTCATTCTAATTCCAAGTAATTCCGGGGTACGATACGATAAACTCTGATTTTTAAATGAAGATTGTTCAAAATTGCGGAGTTAGCATATTTTCCAGAACTCATCGGTTTGAGGCTGACGAACACGCAACTCAGATTCCCTATTATGGATAAAAAAAAGACAAATCTGAATTGCTCGATAACCTGGAGTTCTGTTGCATATCCTCATGCAAAAAAAAAAGTACTTTTTTATCTTTAATTTGCTAAAAAAAGGAAAAGTAGTTACTCGGTAATTCAAATTCCTTGCTCAAAGCAAAACATACTCGCAACTCAGATTCCTATCGTGGATAAAAAAGGGAATCTAGGTTGCTCGATAACTTGGAGTTCTTATGCTCTGGTGATAGGCTTCGTTGGTTGCTGGCTCTCAAAGCAAAAAAAAAGCAAAAAAAAGTTTTTTTTTGAAATAATCTTTTTTCGTTTTCATTTTCCAATCTTTGCGGTATCTTTTGCTCCTGAAACCGGCTACATGCTAGTCGCTTAAAAAGAATAATAAAAATTAATAATATTTTAAGGTAAAACAAAATGACAATCACAACACTACTTCCTTTTGCTCAAGGATCAGCTCCCGCCGGTGGTGGCGGAGTACTCATGATAGGCTATTTAATCTTTTTATTTGGATTAATGTATCTACTGGTTTTCAGACCACAAAAGTTAAAAATGAAAAAACATGAAGCATTGCTTAAAGATATCAGAGTTGATGATCGAGTAGTAACCAGTGGCGGAATTTATGCAACCGTTTTAAAAATAAAGGAAAAAACCCTTTTGCTTCAAATTGCAGAAAAAACAAAGATAGAACTAAATCGAAACAATATCGCACTTATCATTCGAGAAGATAATAACAATAACGAAGAAGAAACTAAAAAATAGGACGAATCTAATGGGTAAATCAATAATATGGCGTTTCATAATAATTGCAATCATACTGGGGGCATGGGGATATTCAATTTTTCCCTATAAAGATAAACCATTCTATCCGCAATTTGAAACCATGGCAGAAAATAAAGATGAAACTTTTACAAAATTGATTGCAAAAGCAGAGGATTTACAAAAAGAAAATAAATTGCTTACACCATCCTTTGCAATACTCAATGCTGCCAAACAACAACAAATACAACTTAATAAATATTTTACCGTTCCAATGCAGGAGGAACCCGCAAATGAACAAATTATTGACTATATAAGACACAAATGCCAGGGGAAACTTAAACTCGGGCTGGATCTACGTGGAGGTACAGAATTTATTATAGGATTCGATAAAAACAACCTTCCTAAAAATAGAGACGTCTTAGACGTAAGAGACCAGATTATTGAGATTTTGCAAAACCGTATTAATGAAAAAGGTGTTGTCAACGCTGAAATAAAAGCGACAGGAGATACTTCAATATCTTTAAGAATGCCGACCGTCGGCGAAGATGAAAAACATATCGTACGTAAACTTCTCAAGCAAACCGCAAAACTTGAATTCAGAATTGTTCATGATAAAAATGCGGAACTCGTAAATAACTACAATAAAGACTCGGAAAATTTTAAGAATCCCGCAGGTTATGAACGCTGTATGATGGAAGATAAAGTCGATAATAAAACGGTTTACAGACAACTATTTCTTAAGATACGCCCTGAACCTGTTAGAGGGGAAGACCTTGAAAATGCAAGAGCCGATATTCAGCAACTGGGGGGGTTTAAAGTAAACCTGACCTTCAACACAAAGGGAGCAAAGGATTTTGGAAATGTAACAACAAAGAATCAAGGGAAAAGACTTGCTATTGTTCTTGACGGAACTCCCTATAGCGCTCCAACAATCAATAGCCCTATCCTTGGAGGAAGCGCAGAAATAACTGGAAATTTTTCTGCAACAGAAGCAAATCGTCTTGCTATTGTTTTAAAATGTGGTAAACTCCCCGTTTCCATCAATATAGATAGTGAATTCGGGACAGATCCTACCTTGGGTCGTGATTCTATAAAAAGCGGGACATTATCCATCCTTGCAGGTTTTGTAGCAGTTGTTGTTTTTATGATTATTTATTATATGATTGCTGGGGTTATTGCAAATCTAGCTTTACTAGCAAACATTCTGCTTGTACTGGGAACTCTTACTATTGCAGGTGCTACGGTAACCCTTCCGGGCTTAGCAGGGATTGTTTTGACAATCGGTATGGCTGTTGACGCAAATGTTATTATTTTTGAAAGAATAAGGGAAGAGATACAAAAGTCAAAAAGTATCGGCACATGCATAAGAACGGGTTACGACAGGGCAATGGTAACAATTCTTGACGCAAATATTACAACTTTGATTACTGCGTTGATACTTTTTAATTACGGAACAGGTGCAATCAAAGGTTTTGCAGTAACTCTTAGCATAGGTATTATCGCAAGTATGTTTACTGCCCTCTTTATGACACGTACATTATTGGATGTACTGGTTTACAAAGATATGATAAAAACGCTGAAGATGTTACAGTTCTTTAAAAAACCATCCATTGATTTTCTTAAAAAGAGCAAAGCAACAAAAATAGTCTCTATTTTTGCAATTATTGCATCTATTTTGATTGTAGGAATCAAGGGGGACAAAGCTCTCAGTGTAGATTTCACTGGTGGTACAGCACTTACATACAAGTATGCAAAAGAAATAAAGGTTTCACAAATTAAGAAAGCCCTAAAACAAAGCGGATTACTTGACGTACGTGTCGGCTATAAATATGCGGCTAATAAATCCGACAAATTACTTGAAATAGTTCTTCCGCAAACATCAACAAATAAAGATGGATTCGCCATCGAAAACGTTGGGAAAAATCTTAATACTGCTTTCCCAGAAATGAAATCTAAACACGTACAAACCAATAGTATCGGAGCACTCATAGGAAGGAAATTCAAAAAGAAAGCACTTTTTGCAATGGTTCTTTCTATCATTGCTATTATTATATATATTTCCTTTAGATTTGAATTTAAATTTGCGATTGCTGCTAATGCGGCTCTTCTTCACGACGTATTGATTGCAACCGGTATTTTTGTTTTTACCGGCGGGCAATTGTCTCTTACTGTTTTGGCAGCATTATTAACAATCATAGGATATTCGCTCAATGACACAATTGTTGTATTTGACCGCATAAGAGAAGATCTTGGCTTACTGGAAGATAAATCTTACAAAGAGATTATCAATATAAGTATAAATGAGACTCTCAGTAGAACCATTCTTACCTCTCTAACAACATTGTTTGTTGTTGTTATTTTATTCTTGTTTGGTGGTGGTGCGATCAATGATTTTGCTTTAGTTATGTTAATCGGTGTTCTTATCGGAACATATTCATCTATATTTATTGCCAGTCCAATCGTTGCATTCTGGCATTCTAAAGAAGAAAAGACCTCCTGATATGGAAAAAACTTCTACAAATGATGCCCTCCTAATAAATGGAAGAAAATTTTCTTCCAGATTTATGATTGGGACAGGGAAATTCTCTAATCCGCAACTGATGGCGGAAGCCATAAAGGCTTCAGAGTCAGAAATGGTTACTGTCGCCCTCAGAAGAATTGATTTGGACAAAGAAAAGCCCAATTCAAATCTCACAGATTTTATAGATTGCCAAAAGATACTCCTCTTACCCAACACGAGTGGTGCAGCGGATGCAGAACAGGCTGTCAGACTTGCACAGATATCACGATCTTCTGGCATGTCTGACTGGATTAAACTCGAAATACACCCCGACCCTAACCACCTTCTGCCTGATCCAATAGAAACACTCAAAGCAACTGAAATACTTGTTAAAGACGGTTTTACAGTCTTTCCCTATATAAATGCGGATCCGGTTCTAGCAAAACGCCTCGAAGAAGCCGGAGCAGCCACAGTAATGCCTCTTGCTGCTCCTATAGGTACAAACAAAGGGCTGCAAACAAAAGACATGATAGAAATTATTATTGAACAAGCACAGATTCCCGTCGTTGTAGATGCAGGACTGGGAGCTCCTTCGCATGCCGCCGCCGCTATGGAAATGGGCGCCGATGCATGTCTGATAAATACAGCAATTGCTACAGCAAGTGATCCTCTCAAAATTGCTGAAGCCTTTGCAATGGCAATCCGTGCAGGAAGAATGGCCTTTAAAGCCGGCTTATCATCAATGAGTTCACAGGCACAGCCTACAAGCCCCCTTACGGCTTTTCTGGATTAGGGCGCATTGCGTATTGCGTATTGCGTAGAGTGCAAAAGAGGATAAGTTAACTGATGACTTATAATGAATGGCTTGAATCGGTACCTGAAG
>JAYEIY010000254.1:0-6655 GCA_034660375.1 Verrucomicrobiota bacterium | reverse complement strand
CAAAAAATCTTCCTGCAAGATACCTTTTGAGGTGATTTTGATTTGTTTTGAGTTTATATCTAGAGAGTCTGCATTCGTAACTTTTAGAGCAGAGAGAAATTCAAATGAAAACATTTTTTTACCATCATTTTTCAAGTCGTTTAATTTAATTGAAAAATTTTCTGCGATAATTTTCAGGGGATTTTCGTTTTGTTCGATTATCAGAGCAATTGATACATCATTGATTTGGATTTTACGAATATTTAGTTTTGGGAGGGCTGTAGTTGAAGTCTTTTTATTCTCTTTGGATTTGGGAGAAATTGTTTTAGTTTCAGGAAGTTTAAGTTTTCCATTTTTATCAACAATTAGAGATGTTTTGACATTTGAGATTTTCAATTCATCAAGAACAATTTTGTTTGATAAAAGTGGGAGGATCTCTGTTTTGAGGAATATTTTTTCAGCGGAGAGGCGTAGGTCATCGGTATCTCCAAGCATTAGTTTGTCAATTTCTATTTCTCCGGAAAAAAGGCTCAGGCTTATTTTTTCTATTTTTATCGGGATCCCCGTAGTTTTGCTAACTTGTGGGATAACAACTTTTGCCAGAAAAAAGTTGGATGTCAGAAAGAAAAACAATCCGACAAAGAATATTACGAGTGACAGAAAAAGAACTCCGACAATTTTTAGCATTTTATTTTTTTTCATTAATTATTTCCTATTTAGGCATTGTGTGAAAAACCTTTTTCACTTCGTTCGAAGGCTTTTCGTGCAGGGTTTGTTAAAATATTTTTCCAGGGTTCAATATATAATTCGGGTCGAACGTATTTTTTATACTTTTTAAGAGGGTCAAATATTCCTCTGATAAGACATGGCTTATGTATTTTCTGCGTTTGCATCCTATTCCGTGCTCTCCTGAGATTGTTCCGCCGAGTTTTTTTGTTAAACTGTAGAGATCATTGAGGATTTTTGGCAAAAGATCTTTCCAATATTCGTCAGTCCATGATGGATCAGAAACTATTCGTGCATGCAAATTCCCATCGCCTGCATGTCCGTAACATGGGATTGTCACCTTATATTTTACTGACAATTCGCTGAATTTTGCAATCATCTTCGCAATTGATGCAGGGGGAACTACTATGTCTTCACCACATTGTCTTGCAGAAAAAACACTGTATGCTTCAGGGATATTACGTCTTACTTTCCATATTCTTTCTGAGGTGGTAGGATTATCGGCAACATATATCTCAAAAGCTCCCTCTTCCATACAAAAATCACCTATTAATTCGTATTCTCTTTCAATCGTTTCTTTTTCGGTTCCGTCAACTGTAATAAGAAGCATCGCACCAGCTTCTTCATAGGGAATTGTTTCATTTAAGTAATCACATGCACCTTTGACTGAGAGTTGATCCATAAATTCAATAGATGTAGGGATTATCCCTCCTTTAGTCATTATTTTAGGGACTGTATTAATTGCGTCTTCAGAAGTTTTAAACAGACAGAGAAGATCTACTTTGTACTTAGGGAGAGGCATGAGTTTGAGAATTATTTTTGTAAAAATGCCTAATGTTCCTTCCGAGCCTGTCATCAGCTGCACAAGATTATAGCCGGTAACATCCTTGATAAGTTTTCCACCCATTTGAACTATTTCACCGAGAGGCGTTACCACCTCCAGTCCAAGAACATATCTTGATGTTACACCATATTTAACAGCTTTCCCCCCTCCCGCATTTTCTGCAACATTACCACCAATATAACAAGTTTCCATGCTCATCGGATAACCCGCATAAAATAAATCATATTCTGATAGAAATTCATTTATATCATTAGCAATAACACCTGGTTCAACTACAATCATGAGGTTGTCTTTGTCAAGTTCAAGTATTTCATTCATCCTATCAATAAAAAGAACAATCCCTCCGTAAACCGGGACTGCTCCCCCTGAAAGACCTGAGCCTGCCCCACGTGGCGTGACAGGGACATTTTCTTCATTTGCAAGTTTCATTATTTTAGAGATTTCTAAGGCAGTACGGGGACGAATAACCACTTCGGGCATATACCTATAATCTGTTCCGGGAATCTCGTCATGCGAAAAGGGTTCAAGCTTTTCTGCATCATTATAGATTATATATTTTTCTCCAACAATATCTATCAATCTTTCAACTATTTCCTTTGTCACAGAACTATATTTTCTGTCATCATTTATTTGCATGTCTAATTCCTGTTTTATTGCAAAAAATAAAATTTCCTAGCATATAAGTATTTAGTCAAATCATCAAATCATCAAATCATCAAATCATTAAATAATCGTATTTGTTTTGTTAATTCAGGGATTACTTCAAAGAGATCTCCGACAATACCAAAATCTGCAACTTTAAAAATCTGTGCATCTGGATCTGAATTCACAGCAATAGAAATTTCTGCTGTCTGCATACCGGCGAGATGCTGAATTGCACCGGAGACACCGATTCCTATGTAGAGTTTTGGTGTAATAGTTTTTCCACTCAGACCCACCTGATGAGCATAGGATAGCCATCCTCGATCAACAACATCTCTACTGGCTCCTATTGCCGCACCAATTTTATCCGCAAATGCTTTAATCAAAGGCAGATTTTCAGCTTTTTTAATCCCGCGTCCAACCACAACCACTTTTTCTGCATTTTGTAATGGTATTTGGTCTTCAGTTTTTATTAAATCTTTGCGAGTTACTCTTGTTTTCAGAAATTTGGCAGGAGGGGTTATTCTAATTATTTCTCCTTTTCTTTCATTTTTGGGGAGAGCTTTAGGTGTTGATTTAGGGCGTATTGTCGCCATTTGGGGGCGATGTTCGGGCGTCTTGATTGTTGCCATAATATTCCCTCCAATTGCCGGACGTGTTTGAAGAAGATTTCCGGTTTCATTTTCAAAGTCAAGTTCTGTACAATCCGCAGTTAAACCGGCATTGGCTTTGATGGCGACATAAGGCATAAGAGTTCTACCTGTTGATGTTGCTCCAGCCAGAATTATTTCAGGTTTAAAGCGTTCTATCAAATCAATCATACACCTATAATATGTTTCAGGAAGAAAAAACTTCAGTTCAGGAGCATCTGTAAAAACTACTTTGTCTGCTCCTCTTAAAATAAGCTTATTGATCTCTTGATCACCTATATTATTTCCAAAAAGCATTGCATTTATATTGGTTTTCCGTTTTGTTGCTAAATCCTGTGCCCTTGTAAGTAATTCATAGCTGATGTCAAGTATTCTACCTTCAAATTGTTCTGCCAGAATCCAAATATCTTTGTAATTAGACATTAGATTAAAAGGTTTTTTCTCTACGCTCGAAGACTGTTCGCAGACTGTCTGTAGATTTTTAAGAATTGAACTCTTTTTAGATGTTTGTTCCATATTATTTTTGGTATTACTAGACCTTACTATAAACATTTTTCTTTTCATAAACTCTATCATTACTGCAACAGAGCTTTCAAGAGACTTTTCATCAGTAGCAGTTAGCTTTTTACATGCTCTGGCAACTTTTGGGCGAAATATCTTTGCGACTTTGGTGGGAGATCCTTTTAAGCCTAATTCTGCATTGTCTAATTTTAGTTCTTCATTAGAAAAGACAGGGATTTCAAGTTTTTTTGCCCGTTTTTTACCCCTTAGAGTCGGCAATCTCGGTTCACAAACTTCTTTGACCACTGTCAAAAGAGCTGGGAGCGTGGTTGTTAATATTTCATTACCTTCTTCAACAAGGCGGTGTACTTTGCATAAATTATCTTTGTAATCCACAAAATGATTTACATACGAAAGAACCGGCAAATCAAGAAAAGCTGCAATTCCGGGACCAACCTGTCCCGTATCCCCATCTGTCGCACGCTCTCCGCATATAATTATATCAAACTTACCTTGCTTCCTTATCGCTTCAGATAGAATATAGCTCGTTGCGTAGGTATCAGAACCGGCAAAAACACGGTCACTTACCAAAAAAGCTGTATCTATCCCCATCGCAACAGCTTCCCGTAAAGCCTCTTCTGCTTTTGGAGGCCCCATTGTTAGGGTTACAATCTCTCCGCCATATTTTTCTTTTAACTGTATCGCAAGTTCTATAGCATATAAATCAAGCGGATTGATTATTGATTCAACGCCATCACGTATAATGGTACCCGTATTTTCATCCATTTTTACAGCTTTTGTTTCAGGAACCTGTTTTATGGGTACGATAATTCGCATTTTTACTCCTTTTCTTTCTCTAAAATGTCTGTTTCTGCTTGCAGTTATTTCTTGAATAAATATGCATGTTTCATATTTAAGTGATTTTACTTTGCACTTTTAAGTATAGCAAGCCCAAAAATATTGTTCTTAATCTAAGCTAAATGGTTAAAAATACAAATAAAGTTTCGCCTTAAATTTGAGATTTATGTTTTCATTAATAAATAAAACTTTCTGCCATTTTGATTCCAGTTAGGTCTTATATTGGGGATTTTTCTATATATTGGGCTCGGATAGAAGCCTTCCTATTCAGATAGCATGATATTAGTTTTAAATGCTTCTGAGTAACTTGAAAGTCGGATAAAGCGTACACTACACTACTTTTCGATTACTCCCAGGTATCGCAAAAACAACTGATCCCTATCTACTGATTCGGTTGGCCATCATAAATCCCCCATGGAAGTTCTGATATTTGTTGTCTTTATACAGTCAAACGAGTCCAGAATTTGAGAGAGGGAGCGTTGATCAAGCCACTTATCCAATTTTTTTTCAAGTTTAATAAGCGCCTTGGTCTTTCCTTTTTCATTTTTTCCAAGTCTATCCCGCACTTCCTTTATTTTCTTTGTAAGGAAACAGTGATAGCCGAGTGAGATAAACTGCACAAATTGCCGTCCTTGCAGATTGTCAGGATACCAGGTCCGCGGTCGCGCTCCATTAAGAACGTCAAAAAAGCACAATTTTTTGTAAAAATCTTGTTTTTGGAGGTATTTTAAGGTAAAAATGAACGTTTTATCCTACTCTTAGGGGGGGTGAAGAGAAAAAGCTTTAAAAAAATGAGATGTTTTATTTGAAGAACTGAATTACCTGATTATTTTAAAAGCCTTGCGAATTTTATATGGTGGGTGTAGCTCAGCTGGTTAGAGCGCCTGGTTGTGGCCCAGGAGGCCGGGGATTCAAATTCCCTCACTCACCCCATTTTCTCTCCTCAGTTTGACCTCAACAACTTCTTTTTACTACACCATGCAAAAATAATAAAAAAGGAAATTATTATGAATAGGAACATTATCAAAGATCTTAAAATAAGTGATTTAGCGTTTGGGGGGAATGGAGTAGGACGCACAGAAGATGGTCTTGTTATTTTTGTCCCATATACGATTCCCGGAGAAGTTATTGATGTTGAACTTGTAAAAAAACATAAAAGCTATGCGGAAGGCCGCATTGTTGAAATTAAAAAAAGTTCTGATAAGCGTATAAAACCCAAATGCAAATATTTTGGAGAATGCGGAGGGTGTCAATATCAGCACATTGAATACATTGATGAATTGAAATATAAGCAAAGTCAGCTTAATGATGTACTACAGAGAATAGGGAAATTACCACAAGAAGCACTTGATAAAATAAACGCAATCATAGCATCAGAAAATTGTTATAATTACAGAAACAAATTAACTCTGCAACCTATAATACAAACAAAAGACTTAACAGAGTATGGTTTTTTTAGCTCTGATAATAGTGAACTTATTGAAATAAAAGAATGTCCCCTTGCTATGGAAGGAATAAATAAACTCCTCCCAAAAATTTCTTTGACAAAGTGGGGGCAGGATAATTCCTTTCGAAGGATACCCTCCAAATGTATTATTAGAGAAACTTATGATAAAACGGTAAAATATTTTTTCGGACGAATCCCCAAAAAAATTCCATGGCTGACAGAGCAGCTTATGGGTAAAGAAATAAGTCTGCCCCCAGGAAGCTTTTTTCAGGTAAATCCATCTGTTGCAGAAAAGGTGTACAAAAAAGTTATATCATGGATTGATGAAAGTGAAACTGTTGTGGATGCTTATTGCGGAATTGGAATTTACTCTCTATTATTACCACCAATGCAAAACGTTTTTTCTATCGACAATGACAAAAAGGCAATAAAAGCCGCATATCACAATTCAATGCAATTTGGCTTGGATAATCGCTCCTTTTTTGTAGAACAGGCGGAAAAGGCTCTGCCCGAAATCTTTAAAGAAAATCAGCCAAATTCTCTTTGTATCATTCTCAATCCTCCCCGAGAAGGATGTAACCACAAATTAATTTTTTCTATAACGAAAGCATTACCCAAAAAGGTAATAATTGTTTCATGCAATGCATCTACACTTGCTCGAGATCTAAAAAAATTGCTAAAAACCAAGAAGTATGAGATATCAGAAATAAGTATATTCGATATGTTCCCGAGAACCGCCCATTTTGAAACAGCTGTTGTTTTAAATAGGATTGGATAATCAGAACTCATCGGTTTGAGGCTGACGAACACGCAAGTAAGATTCCCTTTTTTACTAAAGAAAGGGAAAGTACTTGCTCGGTAATTCAAATTCCTTGCTCAAGACAAAACATACTCGTAATTTAACTTCCCTATCGTCGATAAAACGGATATTCTTGTTTAAAAATTGACCTTAGTTGAGGTGGAATAATTTTTAATTTTTAAAGGTTACATCAGATAACACCCTACTTC
>JAYEIY010000253.1:0-6666 GCA_034660375.1 Verrucomicrobiota bacterium | reverse complement strand
GCAAAAGAATATCAAAGATTATCCCTTGATATTCTTTTGCTGTGAGCTTGCTTAAATCATAGGTCGGAGAAGATGCCATTGCAAGGATTTCTCCTGAATTACAATTTACAATAACAATGCTTCCTGTTTTTCCTATCAATACTTTTTCTGCAGCTCTTTGAAATTTGCTGTTGATAGTAAGGATCAGTTCATTACCATTTTCTACAGGAATCCCCCCGGGAAGTTTATTGTGTGCATAGGAGCTAATATCGATGCGCACCATATGGATTCCAGGTTTTCCGCGCAGGGTTTTGTCATAGGTTTTTTCCAAACCGCATCTTCCTGAAGGTTCGTGGAATACATAGAATGCTTTTCTTTTTTCTTCAAGATTTTCCTGGGATGGTTTTCGTCTTCCGGTAAAACCAAGAGTATGTGCAAAGAATTTTTTGAGTGGGTAAGTACGTATATATTTTATTTGAATTTCGAGACCTTTATATTTTGGCATTTTTTCTGATATACGGGCTAATTCTCTCGGGGTTAAATCTTTGAATGCATTAAATGGAATTGCTGTATATTGATATATGTGTCTTTGAATCTTTTTTTTTGTAACTGTATTTATTCGTCCTATATTTTCTGCAATTTCTTCTAGGAGATTGAGTATATATGTTATTGTTTTTTTTCGGGAATTTCTTCCACTTTGACGCATTTCTGAGAAATGAAGAACGATATTATATTGTGGTTCAGTGTCTGCTATTATTACATTGTCTGAGGTGGATATTCTTCCACGAACTGGAGAAACTCTGATTTTTCGGATACTCTGGTTAGCTACCTCTTTGGTGTATTCCGGTCCATTTTTAATCTGTACATCCCAGAGTCTCCAGACTAAAATAAAACTCCCCAGAAGACATATTCCAAAAAGAATAATAAGTCGTCCTGTGTAGCCTTTTATGATATTGTCAAGATTAATCTGCATTTCTCTTTTCTCCTTTTATCTGGCTTTTTATGAAAAGTGGCAAATCAAGACTTTTGGATATATTATCTACTAACAAAATCAGAAATGGAGTGATAACTGCAGAAATAAATGTGGATAAGAAAATAATGTAAAAGAAAGTAAAAGCAGAGCCTGAACCATAAAAAAGAAAGTCAAAAAGAAATAATATAAATATGTATGTAAATGTAAGTATAGAAATAGGAACAATCTGTGATATATAGTCTGCACAATCACCATGTTTGAACCAGTAACGACTCAGTGGAATCGAAATACATATACCAAAAATAATGTCAGGATATCCACTGCGTAAATATATAGTGTCAAGTAAAAATGCCAGAATAAATACAGGAATAATTGCGATGCTTCGACCAAATAGTACGGTTAGATAAAAAGAATAAAATACAATAGATGGAATAATTATCACTTCAGAATTAAACGATAACTCTCCAATGAAAAAAAGTATTCCTATAACTATTATCCAAATATATTTCATATATAGTTTATATCAATATCCTTGTATATTTTTCATCTTTTTTAAAGTATCAACTGACAATAGACTATATTTTCAGGTTGACAAGAGTCATTTTTTCATTATTTATTTTTTATTCTCTTCATAATTTTAACTTAAATTGGTATGACATTGCACGAGAAGCTTTTTTCATTTTGTTCGAAGGGTTTTCGTACAATCTGTCTTTGGATTGGACATCTTTTCTGAAAAGAATTTTACCATTTCAAGAAAAGAGAATGGGGTGGTACTACCTATTTTTGATGAGTCAACGATATGGATAGAACTATTTTTTACAGCTGTTATTATTTTAAACTTTTGCCATATATTTTTTTCATTTTCTCCTATTTTTCCCATATCCATAATAAAAATGTGATCTGGATTATCTACGAGAACCCTTTCTCTTGAATAATAAGCTCCCTTGTAATCTAGAGGAACAGAGTTTATCCCTCCCGCAAAATTGATCAAATCAGTGAAATAGGATTCATGTATTATGGTATAAATCGGTTTTGCTCCAAGCTGAATAAATATCTTCTCTTTTTTGCCTGTTTTCGTTTTCTTCTTAAGTTTATTCAGCTTTTTTTGTACTTCAGAAAGCATTTTCTGTGCTTTTTCTCGCTTTCCTACAAGATCTGCTACAAAAAGAAAATTTTTGCAGAGTTCTTCGTAGTTTTTTGGGTTTCTTGAGGTTTTTGTTTTAATTCGCAGACTCTTTAACTTTTCTTTGAGTTTTATGGGAAAAAGAGGGGTAATAATCAAAATATCTGGCTTGAGAGTCAGTATCTTTTCTATGTCTGCGGTAATGATTGTACCAACAATTTTTTTTTGCTGAGTCTCAATCGGTTGCTTGCAATAACTAGATACACCAACTACCTCATCTCCGGCATCAAGTAGAAAAAGTTCTTCTGTTACTGCCGGAGCAAGAGATATAATTCTCTTCTTTTTGCTCTCTTCTTCGGTCTTAGCATTTAGAAAAAAAGTGAAGATTATTAATAATATTGGTACAGATTTATACATTTTTTAAATCCCTTTATCAATTTTTTTTTACATTACTTTTTTAATATAGCATTACTTTTTCTAATGTTAAGGGGGAGGGGGCTGTATACTGTAAGAAATTATATTTTATCTCGATATATTCATATCTTTTAAGAATGCCATCAGTAGCTTTATAGACAATTTAGATTTCTTTCCTGGCGGTAAAAATGTGTTCTATGATTTCCTTAAACGTGAGGATATCGGTTGTTGTGGCGTGTGATATATATTTAAATAATAAATAATTTCATTGTTTTCTATTTGACAATAAAATATAAGGGGCAAAATTATAACGAAATTTAGAGGGAATCCGGTTTAACTCCGGAGCTGTCGCGCAACTGTAACGGGAAAATATCCCGAAGCCAGAGTACTCTATATACATAAGTTTTCGCGGAAGATGCTTATGGCTGAATATTTTCTGGTTATGGATTATTATCAAGCCGAAGCTTCCAAGCAAAGCTTCGGTTTTTTTAATTATAATCAAACAATCAGGAGAAAAATATGAAACACATCCAGCATTACTTTGCAATTCTCACATTATCAATTCTTAGCTCTTCAATTCTGACTGCGGAGTCCGCAAAAAGACTGGATGACCTTGTTGTCACCGCTTCGAGGAATTTGCGTTCGCTCAACACAGTATCCTCTAATGTGACTCTTATTACAGCAGAGGATATTGAAAAAACCGGTGCGGTAACAGTTCCTGAAATACTGAAACAAGCAGTGGGTATAAATGTACAAGACCACTTAGGTACAGGAAGGACTGTAAGTGTTGATATACGCGGATACGGAGAAAGTGCAGCATCCAATACCTTGGTACTTATAGACGGTAGACGGATAAACCGTCCGACTCTTGCGGGTATTGACTGGACTGTGGTTCCAATTGAGAGAATAAAACAGATTGAAATAATCCGCGGAGGGATGAGTGCTTTGTATGGAGACGGAGCAGTAGGTGGAACTATAAATATAATTACTAAAAAGGGTGCTCCAGCCAATAAGCTGTATTTTGATTCGCGGGTAGAAAGTTATGAGGGATACCGTGAATCGCTTAGCTTGTCAGGAGAAGAAGGAAATTGGTTCTATTCCGCTGATTTTACCTATCGTGATACTGATGGATATAGAGATAATGGTTATTTTACAAATAAATTCGGTGGGCTGACACTGAATTACGATGGAGACGATTTTTTCAGTGCGGATTTTTCCGGAGCGATAAAACAAGATAGTTATGGTATGCCCGGTGCTGTTGCTGAAAATAATTTAGACAAGAGAGAGGATGCTGCCAATCCGGATGACTGGGGTGAAACCTATACTGAATATTTACAGTTTACTCCGGCACTGAAGCTTGAAGTACCCGGAAAGATTTCTGTTGTTTTTGATTACAGAAGAGTGGTTCAGGAAAGCTTTTTTGCTGGCTGGGGCGGATTTGATTACAATATTATTGAGTACGGGATAAAGCCCAAGTATGATTTAGATTACTCACTCGGGGGCTTTAACAGTCATCTTACAACTGGAGTTGACTATATTAATTCGGAACTTCATTATGTAGAGGGTTTTTTTGCGGGGCAGATTAGGAAGAAGGAAAGTAGAGAATATTATGTATACAATACAACGGAGCTTATTGCCGATAGCTTGTTTTTGGATGCAGGATATAGAAGGAGCCGTGTAGATTTTGATTTTGATACAATAGAGTCGGAGGTTTTCGATATTGATTCATCTAGACTGGGATTGACATATCGTTATGATGAATCTTCAAAATTGTTTATTTCTTATGACAGATCCTTCAGAACAATCAAAATGGATGAACTCGGGGGGCCTAGTTTTGATCAGATTCTCGAACCTCAACTTTCCAAACAGTTCCAGGCGGGAATAAGTCATCATTTTAACAAGTTTTTAGACTTGACTCTGAGTGTTTTTGATATTACAACATACGATGAAATATTCCTCGATCCCAATGCCGGATGGGGACAAAATCAGAATTATGAAGAAACCAGACGTCAGGGAGTGGAAATATCTTTTGAATCAAACCCGACAGAAAAAATTTCTCTTTATCTCAACTATGCTTATACTAATGCAGAGTTGAAAGATGGGAATTATGATGGAAACCGTGTTCCCGGTGTGCCACGTCACGTTGGTAGCGCAGGGGTGCATTATGAACCTGCTGAGGGACTTGATTTAAATCTGCAGTCCCGTTTTTCTAATGATAAGATAATTCTTTCAGACTGGGCTAATACAAGTACACACTGGGGAGACAGTTACGCTGTTGTGGATTTCAATATCTCTTATGACTATAAGATATTCACCTTTTACGCCGGTGTCAATAATTTATTCAACGAAGAGTATTCTGAGTACGGAGTGCTTAACTTCTTGGGCAATAATACTTATTATCCCTCACCAGAAAGAAATATATATGCAGGCATAAAAATCAGTAAGGAATTTTAGACGATAAAGATTTCGTCATTGTTTTGCTTCCCGTCGAATCTTGTGATTTCCTCTTTTCCTGTCTGTAAAAGCAAAACTCTCTGAACCGGTACGTTTTCCGCGTACCGGTTTTTTCTTGATAAGATACAGTAAATGCCTCTATCGGGACTTCTTCGGATATTTGCGATATAGATCTGGAAGTGAAGAAAGCTAGAGCTCCAAATTATCGAGCAACTCAGATTCCCTTTTTTATCTACGATAGGGGAGCTAACTTGCGAGTATGTTTTGTTTTGAGCAAGGAATTTGAATTACCGAGCAACTACTTTTCCTTTTTCTCCTGAAAGTCGGATAAAACGAACACTTTAACCCAAAAAGAGTGTAGTGTACGCTTTATCCGACTTTCAGGTGGGAAAACATGCGGGAGCAGAGGTAAAAGTTGCAGATCTGAGTTTTAATTTTAATCCGTCTTTGCCTCTTTTTTATAAAAAGATCAGAAAAGGAACCGCAAATTTTGCGGTTGAGTCTGCCGAATCTGAATATATATCCATGGACGAGTTTCTTGCCAAATTTCTGATTTGAATCATCTGCAATTGGTGCTGCAAATTTCAGCCGATACGGAGTAGATCTGATATGTTACATCACTCCTGCCGAGCATCTTCCTCTTCCGAATGAAGCTGATGTACGTGAAGGCGTAAGAACAACTCGTGTTGCTTGTCGTATCGGTGATATTGCAAAATATCCAGATCGCAAAGAGAATGAAAAGCTAGTTGTTCTTGCACGTCGTGATATGCGCTGGGATGACCTTAAGAAACTACTTATGTTCCCTGATCGTGCAAAGGAAATACGAGAAAGCCGTATGCCCGCAAAAGAAGATATCTGTACAATGTGCGGAGATTTCTGTGCTATAAAAAAAGGTGAAGAAATATTTAGAAACGATATTTCCGGAGACAAAAGGACGTAACAAATACTTGAATTATCAAAAGATTATTATATATTAACTAATAACATTGTTTTTCAATAGATAAAGATCATTTGTATATTCTATACAATGATAGATAACTCCATTTTAAGAAAACTTTGCATCAATGTATAATTTAATACAAATAGATCGTAAACTAGAAGATATATCTCTCGATATGGGAGGAGTATTTACACGAACAGATTTAATTTTACTCTTTGAAATTCCTGAAACTCCCACTGGAAAATTTGATAGGATTATTAAACAAATTTTAAACAATGGGATTTTGTATCGTTTTTGTCGCAATTTTTATGTAAGGGAAAAGTTCAGTTTGAAAATTCTTTCTCAAAAATAGATTCTAATTCTTACATTAGTTTTACTAATGTTTTGGGAAAGGCATGCATTGTTCCTCAACTAGCAGATAATTCAATTACCTCAGTATCTTCCAGACCACGTCCAAAAACTTTTACTTCCAAACTTGGAAGTATCAAGTATGTAACAATAAACAGCGATTTGATGGATTTTGGAATAAAAAGAAAAGGGAATTTATGGATAGCAGAAGAAGAAAGAGCTTTTCTTGATGTATTATATTTTTATAAAAAAGGGATGAAATTTAATTTTAATGTATATTCAGATATTAATATTGATTCCATGGATATAAAAAAAATAATGAACTATTTAGATAGATACAAAAATCCTAATTTTATTGCTTTTGTAAGGAGCGTCATAAATGAAAAAAAATTAAAAATCAAGCACCAGAGCTCCAAGTTATCGAGCAACTCAGAT
>JAYEIY010000252.1:0-6724 GCA_034660375.1 Verrucomicrobiota bacterium | reverse complement strand
AAAAAAATAACTGCAAACAGAAACAGGTAGTGTAGGAAAAGCTTTCGAACTCACTGAAAAAGGTTTTTCGTGCAATGTCTAAAGAAAATTAGGGGAAATCCTATGAATAGAAATGTTGTACAAAAAATATTAGATGAACACATTGTTGAAGGAAAGGCTAAAAGGGGAGAAAAAGTAGGTATAAAAATAGATCAGACTTTAACACAGGACGCAACAGGTACAATGGCATATCTTGAACTTGAAGCAATGGGGATAGATAGGGTAAAAACAGAGTTGTCCGTCTCATACGTAGATCACAATATGAGCCAGTTCGGAGAAGAAAATGCAAATGATCATCTCTATCTCCAGACTGTTGCATATAATAAAGGAATAAAATTCTCAAGACCAGGCAACGGGATATGTCATCAAGTACATTTGGAACGATTCGGTATACCTGGAAAAACAATGCTTGGTTCAGATTCTCATACACCGACTGGTGGTGGACTAGGTATGATGGCAATTGGTGCTGGAGGTCTTGATGTAGCTGTGGCTATGGCTGGTGATCCATTCAATATGCCGTATCCTGAAATAATAGGTATCGAACTTATCGGACAGTTGTCTCCATGGGTAGCAGCCAAGGATGTAATTCTAAAATTGCTTTCAATTCTTTCTACAAAGGGAAATGTCGGCTGTATTGTTGAATATTTTGGTGAGGGAGTTCATTCCCTTTCTGTTCCGCAAAGAGCGACAATCACAAATATGGGGGCGGAGCTTGGTGTTACTACTTCTTTATTTCCTTCCGATGATAAGACCAGAGAATTCTTAAAAGCACAGAGAAGAGAAATAGACTGGGTTGAGTTGAAAGCCGATAACGGAGCAGAATATGATAGAATTATTCAAATAGATCTTTCAGAACTTAAACCTATGGCAGCGTGTCCCTCAAGTCCTGGAAATATCAAAACAGTAGAAGAGCTTGAAGGAATGCCTGTTCAGCAGGTTGTTATTGGTTCTTGTACAAACAGCTCTTTAAAAGATCTTATGATGGTTGCCGAGGTTCTTAAAGGAAAAACAATTCACAAAAATACATCCCTTATGATTTTGCCTGGCAGTAGACAAGTATTGAAAATGCTTGCTGAAAATGGAGCTCTCGCAAATATGGTTTCTGCTGGTGCCAGGATTCTTGAATCAGGTTGCGGTGCATGTATAGGGCAGGGTGCAAGCCCCGCAGAAGGAACCGTTACAGTAAGGACTTTTAATCGCAATTTTGCAAAAAGGACTGGAACAAAAGGCGATAAGGCATATTTAACCAGCCCCGAAACTGCTGTGATTACTGCTCTTAACGGATGTATGAGCTCTCCAGAAAAACAAAATGAGACGTACCCGCCTTGGGAAATGCCGAAAGAGTTTGCTGTTGATGATTCTATGATTTTGGAACCACGTTCTGAAAATGAAAAATCCACTGAGATTATCAGAAAACAAACCATTGGAGATCCTCCCGTAAATACAGAGTATCCAGAAATCCTTAATGGTGAGGTTCTTCTGAAAGTTGAAGATAAAATTACTACAGATCATATTATGCCAGCCGGTGCATATTTGAAGTACAGGAGCAATATTGCTTCTTATTCAAGATTCGTTTTCGAATGTTTTAATGAAGAAGATAAACCGACTTTTGCGGAGTCCGCAGAAGCACTTAGAGATAGAGGAAAGCATGGTATTGTTGTTGCGGGGGAAAGTTATGGACAGGGTTCCTCAAGGGAGCATGCTGCGATATGTCCTATGTATTTGGGAATAAAAGCTGTAATAGTTCGCAGTATAGAACGAATTCATGCTGCAAATCTTATTAATTTTGGAATTCTTCCTTTGGAATTTGTTTCCGAAGAGGACTATAACAAAATAGGGCAAGGAGATACAATAATAATACCCGATATTCGTAATCAGCTTAAATGTGGAAAAAAGATTGAAGTTGAACTGACAAAGTCATCTGGTGATAAAGACACAATTGTATGTAATCATTCTCTAACTCCATTTGAACTGAAAACGCTGCTTGCTGGTGGCAGGTTAAATCTCTAAACTTCCAGGTTCTCGAAAGGCGCGAAAAGCATCAAACTATAAAAAACGACTTTTAATAAGGTCGTTCGGGTGGACGGCAAACTGTCGCTGCCCGTGAACTTGGTGTTAAATAAAAAACAGATATAGAATAAACAATAGTTTTTTGAAAAAGATGGATATGATTTTTTTTTATAGTAGTGAACATTTGTCTATTCACATGCTATCTCAAGTGCGATTGATGCCATTATTGCTGCGCAGATATGTACTTTCGGGGCCAATGGGGGAGTTTTTGTAGTAACTCCAGTTTTTTCATCGCCTACGATGAAATGTTTTTTGTTGATTTTTCGAATTTTTATATCATCATTGTATTTGTAGCCGGCGATTCCACTGGCGGCAATAATAATCCTGTCTGTGTTGCCGTATTGTTCAAAAATTAGTTTTTTTGATGTAACATTGTCGAAGGCTTCGAATAAAAGTTCTGTATCTTTAAAAAGATCACAGGTGTTTTCGCTTGTAAGTCTGACTTTTTTTACAGACATTTTTATGTTAGGATTAATTGTAAGCAGATTTTTTTTTAAGCATTCGACTTTTATTTTGCCTATGTCGTCAAGAAAATACAGCTGTCTGTTGCAATTCGAGAGTTCGACCTTGTCAAAATCTATTATTTCAAAGTATTTGAAACCGCTCCTGACCAGAATATGAGCTATATTTGACCCTAAACCTCCCGCTCCCGCAATACCCAGCTTCATCGTCTGAATTTTTTTGAATTGCTTTTCAGTGTAGTAATTTTCCAGTAAAACTTTTTCAAATTTGTTCATAAATATTCCCTTTTTACGCGATTGCCCAGAGAGCATATAATTTCGTATGGATTAACACCTTTAAGTTGAGCATAATCTTCAACTGTTATTGTATTATTGTTCTGCGTCCCTATGCATATTACTTCATCTCCCGGGGTTGCGTCAGGACAATTTTCAAGAGAGACAGTAACGTAGTCCATGGAAACACATCCTATAACTGGACAAATCTTTTCACGGATAATTACATATCCTCGGTTTGATAAAGCTATTGGAAAACCGTCGGCATATCCAATAGAGATTGTTCCGACTTTTGTCTTTTTGTGTAGAGAATATGTCCTCCCATATCCAATTGTTGAATTAGCAGGAAGGGTTCGCACACTGACAAGTCGAGTTTTTAGAGTAAGCGCCGGTTTCAGATAAACAGAATGCGAGCCTTGTAAATCATGGACTCCATAAAGATTTATACCTGTTCTAACCATATTGAATGGTGCTTTTGTTGCCGTAGAAATATTATTTATCCCGTCACTGTTGGCAATATGTCGTTTTTGAAAGATTATATTTTGTTTTTTTAATTTATTAAGGAGTTCAAGAAAGTTGTTTATCTGGAGTTTAGAAAAAACAGGATCATAATTAGCAGACGGAAAATGTGAGTAAATCCCGGTGAGATTTAAATTCGGAAGAGTTGAGATTTTCTTAATAACTTTTTCTGCTTTTTTGCATATCATGCCTAATCGTCCCATCCCTGTATCAAGAAGAATATGGCATGGATGTTTCTTCCCTTGACTTTTTGCTTCTTCGTTAATTAAAAGTGCTGTTTGGAGATCCGAGATAGGTGCAATGATATTATTTGCCACAATAGGTGGAATCTCATCAGGAATTATTCCGCCTAGAACCTGAGTTTCTATTCCTAGTTTGATTATTTCGAGAGCTTCCTGTAATTCAGCAACACCAATTACATCTATACCTTCTTTTTGCAGAATATTGGCAATTTTTTTTATTCCCAGTCCGTAGGCATTAGCTTTTAGTACAGCCATTATTTTGAGTGGGGATACTTGTTTCCTAACAATCTGCAGGTTTGAAATTATTGCATTTGAAGAAATTTCGACCCATACTCTGGGTTTTGTTGATGAAAAATTCATTGTTTTATTTCCTTTTGCAATTTTTCCAAAATATCCTTAGCATCCATCTCCAGTTTTGAGAATGCAAACCATTTCTTGCTGGCAGGTCTGCCACCAAATGGAATACTATTTTAATCAATGGAGGTAACCTTTCGTAGTTGTAATAGGTCGGTTTGTCCTTTGAAAATCTTGAGTATTCCGTCCTGTGCCATTGTACGCATGCCTTCTTTTATGGCAAGATCTCTAACGTCTGAGACATCTGCTCCTTTTGCAATTAGACGTCTCATTTCAACGGTTCCTTCAAGAAGTTCGTGTAGTCCTGTCCGTCCTTTGTATCCGGTGTCTGCACATTTTTTGCACCCTTTTGCCCTATAGAACTCGACAGTACTTAAATTAATATTCTCTTTTTCAAAGAGTTCTTTTCCGTATGCTTTTATTAAGCGTTCCATCTCCTCTCTTTTGGGAGTATATGCTTCTTTGCATTTTGCACACAGAGTACGCATGAGGCGTTGGGCTAAAACACCAATTAATGCGTCGGCAAAATTAATCGGTTCAAGTCCCATATCCAGAAGACGGGTTATTGTTTCCGGAGCTGAATTGGTATGAAGAGTCGAATATACCTGGTGTCCTGTCAGAGATGCTTCTATGCCACTATGGGCTGTTTCGTAATCACGCATTTCTCCTATAAGAATAACATCTGGATCACAGCGTAGAAATGATCTTAGAGCTGCAGCAAAATCAAGGCCTATTTTTGCCTGCATCTGAACCTGCTGGAGTCCGGGTTGAGTTATTTCCACAGGATCTTCAGCAGTAAGAATTTTTTTGTCAGGAGTATTTATTTTTCCGAGAATTGCATGTAGAGTTGTTGTTTTTCCTGATCCGGTAGGTCCTACAACCAGAAATAAACCATGAGGGATTTCCAGCATTTTTTCAATCTTACTTTCATTTTTTTTTGAAAGATTTAATTTAGAGAATGGTAGAGGATCTCCTGATGCAAGAATACGCATAACAATGCTTTCTCCATTGACTGTAGGAAGTGTTGCAATACGTAATTCATGAGCAAGTTCTCCATATCTTACCGCCATTTTTCCATCTTGTGGTTTTCTTGTTTCTGTTATATCAAGTCTTGAAAGTACTTTTACTCTTGATACAACTGCCCTGATTATTCCTGCTGGAATTTGCAGAATACAACTACACACTCCATCAACACGCATTCTGACATCAGCGGGGTTTTTTCCCTTGTGAGGTTCTATATGGATATCGGATGCTCCCATATCAATGCCATCAACAATAATTCTGTTAACTAATTGAATTATAGATGATGCATTTTCATCAAGTAACTGAGATGTTCCCTCAGACTCTTCCTCATCTTCAGTTGTAATCCCATCAATTTCACCAAGAAGTTCCTCAAAATTCATTTCTGGAGCTTCAATGGTTTGTCCAGAACCTCTTCCTAGGTATTTAAGAATGTCTTCTTGAAGAGCAACCATGAATTCATAGGTTTCGGCATTTAGAAGGCTTTGAATCTCCATGATTCTTTCAGTATCACTGGGGTCATCTATCAGGACAATTACATTTTTTTGATCACCTGCGATAGGTAACCATAAGTGTCCTGCAAGATAGTCTACATTCAGATTTTCCATAAACACGTTTTGTGGAGTGATATCAGGGTTGTATTTAAAGAAAGGTACTTGGTAGTACTGTTCAAATGACATTCCCACATCTTCTTCTGTAAGTGGGGTTTCAGCTATGATTATCTGTGTCATCGGGATATTTTCTTCTTCGGCCTGTATTTCAAATTCCTCAAGTTCATCAATGGTTATCTTTTTACGTTTTATGAGATAATCATAAGGTCCCAGTGTACTTTGGAGGTGATATCGGAATTTTTCTCCTATTTGTTCAGCTACTTTTTTTGCATTTTCGAGATTTTCTGCCGAAAATTCTAAAGGGTCAACTGCATTAATAACCTGAAAAACACCAAGGAGAATATTTTTGAATAAAATAGGAACTACCATCATAGAGCGTGTGGAGAATTCAGTTTGTTGATCGTATGTATGCTCAAACGATAGAGAAGGATGTATGTTACTAAGATATTCACTATCGTTAACATCATTTATTACGATACTTTCTTGGCTCATAGCAACATATCCGGCGATGGACGACGGACTTAATGGGAGAATTATTTCTGAATCTATGTCGCTACCACTTTTAAAGGATGAAACAATTGTCTGATTTTTTTTATCACGCCTGTATACCGTAATTCTTTCGGCATTCAGTAATTTCATGATATCATATTGTAATCCCCATATAACTTCTTCAAAACTTTCTGCATTGTACATTTGGTGAGTAATTGAATTAAGCAGTTCGTAAGTATCCATAATAATATTACCTGAAATTATTTTTTTTAATAGACATTGCGCGAAAAGGTTTTTGCTTTTTGAAAACCTTTTTGTGTAGAGTTTAAATAATGAGATTAACTATTTTTTTTGCAAAGGTAAAAAAGAGTAATCCGGCCATTGCACACCATATAGCGCATGCGGCATAAAGAAAGGGAAGTATTTTTTTACTTTTAGGATCCATTTCATTTATTATTTTGTTAAACTCTTCTTCAGAAATGGTAGTAATCAGTTCTTCTTCGGCTTCTTGTTCATAAGGTGTAGTTCCTGTATTGAGGTCTAAATCTATTTTTTCGGGCTGATATCTTTCCATTTTTGGAGTTATTTCCGAAGGGGTAACTTGTTTTTTTTTCGGTTTTTTTGCTGAGGAATCAGTCTCTGCAAG
>JAYEIY010000251.1:0-6746 GCA_034660375.1 Verrucomicrobiota bacterium | reverse complement strand
CCCAGCCCGAATTACTGGAAAAAGTCAACGCGATTGACTTGAAAAAAAATGTATGCCAGCGATTTTGGTTGAAAATCCACGTGCCATTCAACGCCAAGCCAGGTTTATACAAGGGATCAGTGACGATACACGAAAGCGGAAAAGACAACGCATGGAAGTTGCCTCTGACCTTGCGCGTACTGGACTATACCCTAAAACGCGATCCAGCAAAAAGGTACAGTGTCTACTATTACTCTCCAAAATATCAGTTCAAAAACTTGAAGGGAAATATTTTGGAAAAAGCGAGATCCAATGAACTATCAGCGATGCGCTCGTACGGGATCGACATGTTCCCAACCATATCTCTGAGAACGCAGCGGACGAAAGATAAAAAGATTGAATTCTACCTTAAAGACGACAAGAATATCGAAAAAATGTTGGATTTGGGATTCAAGGGGCCGATGCCCGTTTGCGGAGGAATGTGGGATTTCTACAAACAATACGTTCCGGGAGGAAAAATCGGAAAACATTGGCACATAAGCAAGCAGCCACCGAACGACAAGGTTTACAAAGCGATCACCGCGGCTTTCGCGGATTTAAAGAAACGAGTGGCGGCGAAAGGATGGCCCAAAATGGTCGCATGCCCGATGGACGAAGTGTCGCCATCCTCCAAAGAGTTCGCTGCGAAAGTTCTGGCGGCAATTCGAAAGGCCGGCGTAAAAACATACACGACGAAGGACCCAAGCGCCGCCGACGCGTCGACATACCGAAAACTTGACGCCGTTAACGCATGGTGTAGCCAACCATTCGCCTTTCCTTATGACAAGGTGATGGCGGACAAGCAACACGAATACTGGACATACCCGAACCACAACGCCGGAGAAATAAAAAACAGAGTGATCATGCAGAAAGGCGGACGCATGACATATGGATTCGGATTGTGGAAAAGCGGATACACGACGGTAATCCCATGGCATTGGCGTTGGCTGGCGAATAGAGACGACCAATTCGACTATTTAAGAGGAAGTTCGACTTCCGGCTGCGGCTCTAGAATGGATGAGAACCAGGAAGTGATTCCCGCCGTCTACTGGGAGTGTTTCCGAGAAGGATACGATGATTTGCGTTACCTCTACACACTGGAAGACGCGATTGCCAAACGCGAGAAAAGCGCAAACGAACAGTGTCGCAAACTAGTTCTTCAAGGAAAACAACTTGTCCAGGAAATATGGAATTCAATCCCCGTAAAGAAAAAATACTTGAAGGTTGAGGATTGGACGGATGAGAATTTTCAAGTCAGACGTTGGCAGATCGCCTCGCTTACTCAAAAACTATTGAAATTCCCCGCTTTGAACAGTAAAACAGCGCCTTCTCTTCCGGAATACGTCGTCAATACGAAAAACACCAGTAAAGAAAGCACTGACACACTTATATCTAAAAGCTTGAAAAACGGCTGGATTGATCAATACAATCTGGCGTCGGACGATTACAAGTTTTGGAAAGCGCACGACACAGAAGCATCTAAAAAAGTCATTCCAGGAACTCCACCCACACTGCGATTCGACGTGTTGGTGAATCTCAAAATTGACGGTGGAGGTGGAAAAGGCAAATATCCCATGGGCTGGCCGCGAATCTTGCGGATCTTCAAAAAAGGCGAACTCGATCTTACTAAATACGATTATCTCTGCTTTAAAGTCAAAGTGGATTCAAACAGATCCGAGGTTGAGGACGACATAACCCCGTTCATAGTCAACTTCGCTTCCCATGTAAAAGGCGTTCGATATGACTCGCTGATTGATTTCGGCGACAAACCGCGTATTTGGCTTCCACAGCAATTATCAATTGCGGATATGATATCCAAAAGCGGTTTTTCAAAACGCGAATGGCGTAATTTGAGGAAAATCCAGCTTGTCATCGCGGAAAAGAACTATTCCGACGGAACAAAGATGCAGTTCGACATTCAAGATCTCGCCTTGCTAAAGTTCAACAGGCCTATTCTCAAGAAAATTATCTGTGACGACGTTATCATGCGTTCCAGCAAAAAAACAGCGGTGCAAGTGGAGGGATACGGCTTCTCGGATGGAGCGAAACGCAAAAACTCCTTACTTCTCACGGTTTCGGATAACAAAGGGAAAAAAGTTTCAGTCATGACAATGCCGCTTACAGCTAAACCGATAGTTATGCTCGACACCTCAAACTTTGAATATGGGAACTACACTTTAACATTGACGGTTCTCAGCGAGAATGGCAGAAAGTTATCGACAACCTCGAAAAAGATCACAATAATAAATGGGTTGGAATAGAATCTGAATTCATGAGAATTCAAAAAAAAAATCAAACATCAACAGGAGGAGATTTTGTGACGTAAATCAATTAGCAATTTTGATTAAAAGAATTCAAACAGCTAAAAAAAATAAGGGGCGATAGCGCACTCTTTACTTGGATATTGGATATTCAAAAGAAGAGGAGCCCCCTTTTTTTGATAAAAACATAAGTTTTAAGTTCAAAAAATAATAAAAAGTAACTAAAAATTTTTACAAAACCAAAGTGAATTAAAGGAGAAAAAGATGAATTCATTTCGTTATACGCATATGGTGCAGGAATACAATCTTGCAAATGTAAGAAAAATTATGGATACCAGGCAACGACGTTTGGCAGCTCTGAAAACTGCAAAATCCGCAGAGAATTACGTCAATACCGTCAGGAAAAAAATAAAACGGTGTTTTGCTCCATTTCCTGCTAAAACTGCACTTAAACCTGAAATCACTGGAAAGTTAACTCTGGATAATTGTGATATTGAAAAAATCATATTTCAAAGTCGCCCAGGATTTTATGTTACGGGGAACCTATATTTACCAAAAAAACTTAAAAATAAGAATCCAGCAGTATTGGGATTTTGTGGACACTCACCTGAAGGAAAAGCTGCTCCCCGATGTCAAGCATTTTGTCAGGCATTGGCACAAAATGGTTTTGTTGTTTTTATTATTGATCCAATCTCCCAGGGAGAACGCAGACAATTTTTTCCAAGAGACGGCGGAAAACGTCCGTCATTATGCCATGCTCATAATATTATGGGCAATCAAATGCTCTTAACCGATGACTTTTTCGGGACATGGAGGGTGTGGGATGCAATCAGAGCCTTAGATTATCTATTAAGTCGCGATGAAATAGATGAAAATCATATTGGAGTTACCGGCAATTCAGGTGGTGGCACTCTCAGCAGCTTTCTTGCAGCACTTGACTCACGAATAACGATGGCTGCTCCAAGTTGTTATATATGTTCAATCGAAGCCAATACTGAAAACGAAATGCCGACGGATGCGGAACAGAATCCCCCAGGAATCTTAAAAGCAGGACTTGATCATGTCGATTTACTTCTTGCCCACGCTCCAAGACCCACACTTATATTGGGGCAATATCACGATTTCTTTTCTGCAAAATATACAGAAAAAGCTTCCAATGAAATGAAAAATATTTATACACTTTTAGGTAAAAAAGAGAATGCTGAAGTTTTTATAGGCCCGACAACGCATGGATATTCAATAGAAAACCGTCAAGCAATGGTTGCTTTTTTTATGACGCAAGTTGGGATCAAAGGCGATGCAAAGAAAGAGAATATTGAGATACTTTCTGAAGAGCAATTAAATGTTACAAAATCTGGCACTTTACGAATGAATAATACTAAACGCGTCTTTGAATTCACCGCAGAAAAAGCTACGAAGTTCGCACAAAACCGGACAAAACTTTCATTATCCCAATTACAGAAAAAAGCTTCTAAAATTTTGCAAATACCTAAATGCGACAAAGACCCACATTATCGTGTTTTATATGCTTATGGTTACCCTAAACCCGGTGCTCCACTTAAATGTTCAGAATTTGCAGTTGAAACAGAACCAGGCATTCAGACTCTTCTAGGTGTTTATGGTAATGGGAACGGTTTAATGCATCCACCTGTTGGAAAAGTCATTGTCTATGTCGGACACATATCAAGCCAGGACGATGTGAAGGATATTTGCGAGATTAGCAAATTGACCAAGGGCAAGATCCCTCTGGTCGCAATAGATCCACGCGGTATTGGGCAATCAACGGCCAACAATTGTGGAGATAGCCAATTTTTCCACCCTTATGGAGCTGATTATATGTATGCAATGATTGGGGATATGAGTGGGAAGAGTTATCTAGGGCAACGTGTTTTTGATATTATGCGTTCTTTGGATTTTCTATATGCTGAGGGTGCTGAGGATATCACCTTGATCGGACGTGGTTTAAACTCAATATCTGCGGCTTTCGCAGGTTTATTGCATAAGCGTAAACCAAATGTTAAATTGATTAATTACCTTGAAAGCTATCAGTCAATCACTGATTCCCCGCTATGCAAATGGCCAGTATCAGCTATGTCCAGAGGTATCTTAAAACATTTCGATCTTCCAGATGTTTATAAAGCTCTTGGAAAACGCCTCACTATGGAATCGCCTTGGAATGTAAATATGAGAGTGCCCAAAAAATAAACTCAGGGCTCACATTCAAGAAATGGAGAAAGATGCTGAATTGTCAATAATAAAAATGATATTTTACAAAATATGGGAGCACCAACCGACTGTCATAAGCTCGACATTAAGAACCGAACAGGCACTTAGTGTTCCCTAAGGAGAATAAAAATGCTGACGTTTACAAATGGAAAAGAAAAATTTAGAAAAAGCAAAACAGCGGATACGCTAAGTATAGCAATGACCGGGGATTGCTGCCCGCATAATGATGCAGTAGAATCTATAAAAAATGGTTCTTCAAATGAGATTCTGAAAAATATTCAGCCATTTCTAAACAGTGCTGATATTTCAATTATCCAATGGGAAACACCACTTACCAATGCGGAGACTCCGATTATAAAGTCTGGACCGAACCTGAAATGTCCCCCGGAATGTGTCGATTTTATAAAGGCAGGCGGGTTTGATATTGCGCTTCTTGCAAATAACCACATCGGAGATTTCGGAACACCACCGGTACTTGAAACTATTGAAATTCTGAATAACAACGGAATTAAAACTGTTGGCGCCGGAGCCAATCTTGCAGAAGCCACAAAACCATTGATCTTTGAGAAAAAAGGTTTTAAAATAGCCATTATCAATGTAGCGGAGCATGAATTCGGAACTGCTGGAAAAAACACCCCCGGCTGCGCACCTCAGGAGCCAGTCGAAAATATTATGACCATAAAAAAGGTTGCTTCCGAAGCTGATATTACTATTGTCATTATCCATGGAGGGAATGAAAAAAATCCAATTCCAAGCCCAAGAATGATGCGAAACTGTCGTGCATACGCTGAAGCAGGTGCAAGTGCAGTTGTCAATATTCATACTCATTGTCCTCAGGGGATTGAGCTTTGGAATGAAGTTCCTATTATCTACTGTCCTGGGAATTTCTTTTTCCCTTCTTCATGGGAGGATTTCGATGAGAGTCGTTTCTGGTGGACCGGCTATGTCCCCAAATTACAGTTTGATAAAATTGGAGCTTTCTCCATAGAGATTGAACCATTTATTTTTACTCCTGATCCATGGGTAATAACCACATTCACTGGAGATAAAAAGGAACAATTCTGTTCATATCTTTCTAGTATTTCCTCTATACTCTCTTCTGCTGAAGAGATAAGTCGATACTTTGATGCCTGGTGCGCTATGATGGGACCCAGCTGTGTCAAGTCAATTGCGGATTGCGCATCATTATGGCCAATTGACATTGAAGATCCTGATGCCGTAAAAAAACTGCTGCCTTTGCGGAATCGCTTCTCATGTGGAGCACATAATGAACTGACAAAAAACTTTCTACGCATAGTAGAGGAGTTTCGCCTGCCTGAAGCTGAAAAACTCATTCCGGAAATAAAAAAATTACAAAAAGCTGATTTCCAGTAAGCATCAATATTAATAACATCATAATAGATACTAAAGCAGTTTGTTCAAATGAAAAAATTGTGCCTGCTCTGCGAGGCTGGAAAAAGAAACATCTGACTGAATGGGAAATGATGAGCCACTCCATGGTAGTGATCTCAATACCTGAAGAAGATAAAAAAACAATTTTAGGATTTACCGGTTTTAACAATTTTGAAGCTTACTTTGTTTTTCATACGGATGGAGAAAGTTTTGAAGTATCCGCATGGTGCAAGCTCGAAGGAATTACCCTGAAAAATGCTTCATCTATTAAACTGGAACCTTTTGTCATTGCGGAAGAAGAAAACTTTAATAATCTCCTTGAAAATTATGCAGATTATGTCGGAAGAAAAAACAGTGCGAGAATCCCGTCAGAAACAGTTACCGGTTGGATTGACTGGCAGTATTACCGGGAGGAGAAATGCGAAGCTGATGTTTTAAGAACAATGCATGCTATGAAGAAGCTTACCTATATCGGCTATCCACTCAAATATATCGTAATAGACGGCGGCTGGTGTGATTTTGCTTCCAAATAGCTTAAACCTTCAGAAAAATTTTCTTCAGGAGTACGTATTCAATCATCCCCGTTCCAAGGTCGGATGTTGATTTATTGAGAGGAATATGTTTTAAAGGAAATATGCGAAAAAGAAAAAAATTAAAAAATTTTCAGTTCTAAATTGTGTTCTTTGATGACGGTGTTTTTCAGGTTCCCCGGATGTATAGTATTAATCGTCTTGCCTTCCATTTTTCCTTCGCACTGGATAGAATTCTAGAAATAGTATTTCAGATAAGCTTTTGGATTGATGCAGTTTTTTTTGCAGGTCTGAATGATCGAGTACATACATGCAGACA
>JAYEIY010000250.1:0-6757 GCA_034660375.1 Verrucomicrobiota bacterium | reverse complement strand
CCAATCTCCAGCAGAATCTCTAAAAACAGAACATTAGGAATTGCAAAATTGCTTTTCCCAATTAAGCAATTAACCAATTAAGCAATTAACCAATTAACCAATTAACCAATTAACCAATTAACCAATGCCTCTACAACACTTAAATATAAATGAACTAAAACTCACTCTTTCTGAAGATATAGAAAAGAGGGTGATCAAAGGAAATATATATTTAAAAGAAAAGAAAACAGCACAGTATCTTAAATTAAAACCCAAGATGTTTTGTGTTCTCAAACTCTTTGATGGCACCAAAACTGTCCGCTCTATTATTTCTGAAAGACTATTGGGGAAGGACCGACTTACAATAGAACCTATCCATCAGCTAATTCATGAGGCCTATACGGGAGGTTTTTTGTATGTTTCTGGAGAAGAAAATAAAGAAGGTTTAATTTCATGCAAAAAATGGAATATTGGTTGGGGAGCATGTATAGCTTTTACCTTCAGCTTCATTTTTTTCATACTCGGTCTGGGGCATATCTGGCATGCAAAAATATTTAACTATTCGGGTTTTTTTGAATGTATGGAAATAGCTTTCTGGTTTGCTTTTGTCCTCAGTATCAGTAGCATTCTGGCAGGATGTGTATTAAGCGGATTTGACCGCTATGTTTATTCTTCCGGCATTACATTTAAAAATATTATCCCCTACTTTTCCATTGACCTACGAGATACCTTTATGGGAGGTTCTTTATGTGAATTTTCCGTTATGCTTCAAAAATTTTCTGCTCCATTTCTCTGTGCCTTTCTTGGAGGTCTTATCAATATGCCAGGAGCGGTTTTTGCATCTTTTCTTATCATTCTTATTTATTCCTTTCCATTTGCATATACTCCTGTAAATCACATGTTTAATATTCTTATCAATAATATTTCCAAACACGACGAGCATTGTGGCATAAAATATCTAATAAGAAAGCTATATAGCATGACCTTTGACTGGACAAATCCTATACTCGAAGACAGAATAATACTCCTCTTTGTAGCTTACATTTTCCTTTGGTTCAGTACCTTTATCCACTTAACTCTACATCTACTCCCATCTGGGAAAGAAATATTCGCTATTGATATCCTTACTCCATCTAAGACTTGGATTTATTATTATGCTTTATCTATTTTGATTATATTCCTATTTACTTATATTTTCCCGACAACACTTCGTCATATCTCAACAATAAAAAGGAAATTTTCAGGGTATTTGATGAAAACTGGCTTACGTGGAGAGCTAAAAAAGTTTATAATTGATGAAGACCCTCCTAGAAAAGATGAAATACTCGGAAAAATAACTCAGTCTGTATTATTTCAAGGACTACCGGAAAAGAAACTTCAGAAACTGAGCGAAAAAGTAGTATTTATGAGCTTCCCAGAAAATATTGAAATTCTTAAAGAAGGAGAATCCTCCTCAGATCTTTTTATTATTGTCTCTGGAAAACTCCAAATTACTAAAAAAGACAATAAGGGAATATTCATAAATTTGAGAAAATGTATTCCAGGAGACATAGTCGGAGAAATAGCATTTCTGGATAATGGAAAAAGAACAGCAACAGTAAAAACAATTGGAAAAACAGGAATTATTGTTATAAAAAGAGAATTGCTTTATTCTTTCTTTGACAAAAAAGATGAAAAAGAAAAATTCTCTCACTCTCTCAGAATATTAACATTCCTGAAAAGACTTGAGATTTTTGATGGATGGTCAGATAACGACTTAATAAATCTTTCTCATCACTTTTCAATGATAAATGTAGAACCAGAAATCTCAGTAATAGAACAGGATTCTGTTAACAATAAGTTCTTTTTGATTTACGATGGGCTTTTTGAAGTGATTAAAAACGGAAAAAGAATTGTCACACTTAGCAATGGTGACTATTTCGGAGAAATTAGTCTTTTGAAAAATTCACATACAAATGCCGACGTTACGGCAATGAAAAAAAGTCGTTGCCTTGTTATGGAAGAAAAAAAGTTTAAAGAATTTCTCAATAAAATATTCTCTTCCTATATTTCCGTAAATACCTAGGTTCATTGCCTGCTCTCCGTCAAACAACATTTTATTTGTACCCTTCTCTGAAGGCTGTAATTCTAATATTAAAATTTGATATATATGAAAAAACGATTTAATAAGTATAAGAAAGAAAAAAAAGAATACCATCGCCCCCGAAAAACACAAGGTTCCGCCAAACACACTAATTGGGAGAAAAAGATACATACAAGATCCGAAGAAGAACTATTTCAATTCATAAAAAAAATAAAAGGCAATCCATTTTTTCTCATTCTTGATCAGGTCCAGGATCCACATAACCTGGGTGCCTGCCTAAGATCTGCTGATGGCGCCGGAGTACATGCTGTAATTATTCCTAAAGATAACTCAGTATCTATTACCGATGTTGTTCGTAGTATTTCCTGCGGAGCTGCCGAATCAATACCGGTTTTCCAAGTTGTAAATATCTCAAGAGTAATAAATAAATTGCAAAAAGCAGGTCTGTGGATTGTAGGCACAACCGATAAAACTGAAAAAACTCTCTATGAAATAGACTTAACCGGTCCTCTAGCGATAGCACTCGGGGCCGAAGGCAAAGGTCTAAGACAATTAACAATGAAAAACTGCGATTTTCTCTGTAAAATCCCGATGCACGGAAAAGTTCCATGTCTGAATGTATCTGTAGCTACCGGTATTTGTCTGTTTGAAGCAGCTAGACAAAGGGAAATTGGATAATTACAGAATTGGATAATTGCAGAATTTAAGAATTATTTTAAAAATTATCACATGAATAAATAAAATGACCTATAAATTTTCTTTTTATGTTCCAGAAACACATCTTGAAGTAGTAAAAAATGCACTTTTTGATAGTGGGGCTGGGAAAATAGGCAATTATGATAAATGTTGTTGGCAAACAAAGGGGACAGGACAATTCAGATCTCTTAAAAATAGTTCACCTCATATAGGAAGCAAAAATAAGCTGGAAGTTTTAGAAGAGTATAAGGTGGAAATGATTTGTGATGGAATTTATATCGAAGATGCTGAAAAAGCTCTGCTTGATGCACATCCCTACGAAACACCTGCTTACAATATAAGCGAAAATTACGAACGCTGAGTCCCCTGCCCCTGCTCGGCAAAAAAACCTGGGAACGCAGAGCCCCTGCTCGGCAAAGAAAATAAATAATGCCAAGCATGGGCTTGGCGTTCCCAGAAAAAATATAAAGAAATGAACAAAAATAAAAATATCTATGTAAGTTTTTTCAGTGCATGGGTATTGTTGTGTCCCTCTTTGGTTTTTGCAGTTACCGGAGATGCTCCTCACATTCTTTTCTCTTCTCTCGCCCTACTGCTAATATCTGTCATAACAAGAAAGCCCTTCAACAATACGGTTCGTTCTTATGTTTACGCATCGACCACTGTTATTTTATTGGGGGTTTTCATGGAAATACTTTTTCCTGTTGATACCTTCAGATTTTTTCTTTTACCTATAGAATTGGTCTTACCTTTTTTTCTTTTTACGGGAATTGCAATCACATTTTTCAGACAAACACGTACCACAATTTCATTGATAACTGCTATCTCAATAATAACAATGATGCTTTCTGCTGGTGTGGTGAGCAGTCAGATCAACGTACGTTTTGATCCTGGAATTGCATTTTGGAATTCACCATTCAAGTATTATTATATCATATCTATTGTCGATTTAATTGGGCTTCTTTTTCTGAATTTTTCTAAAAATAAATCATTTCTGTATTTCAAAGGAGATAAGAAAAGAAAATTGTTTCTTAAATATATAATTATCATAACCGCTTTTATAGTAACCCTTGCAAGCTCTGAGCTTACCCTTATAGGAATCTATAAATATCAACACATTGCAGAAACTGGACTGAATAAAATCTTTGCAAAATATATCTCTGCTAAAAAAACGGTTCTAAAAATAGAGTCATCCATTGACATATCTGAAAATGACAAGTTTTTCGGAAAAGATGATGGGAATAAAATATTATTCAGGGTTCTCTCAAAATCCTCTCCGGGATACATGAGGGGGAGAGTATATTCTCACTATGAAAGCAGAAAATGGAGTGCAACTTCCTCCTCAAAACCACTCCAAGCAGAAGCAAAATCAGAGTTCCTGACAGTTTCTACGTTTAAAAGAAAGTCGGCAAAAGAATCTTTTGATAAGACTTTAAATCTAACAATATTTCCAGTAAAAGAGTTTGCATCCGACATACTTTTTGCTCCTGGAGGAACAAGACAAGTCGAAATTGTAGCAGACAAATTAAAAGAAGATGTAGATGGTACTTTTACGATAGAAAACGCTGATTACGCGGCAGGATATTCAATCATAAGCAGTAACATAGACGCTTACAATGCCCCAATTCTAAGGACCTTCGAAAATTCAGAAAAATATCTTAATATACCCGAAAATATAAGAAAAAAACTATCATCCATTTCTGATAAAGTCTTCAAAAATACAGTCTCAGCAGAAAAATGCGTTCTGTGCCTTTCAGAATATTTCTCTAAAGGTTTTGACTATAAATTTCCTCCTGAAACATCTAAAAATACAGATCCCATTATAGAATTTATTACAAAATCAAAAGCAGGACACTGTGAACTCTTTGCATCCGCTGCAGCAATGCTAATGCGAATAAAAGGTATTCCTACACGATATATTTTCGGTGTAGTTTGCAACGAAAGCACTGGTTCTGACAGATGGATTGCAAGAAAAGCAGATCTCCATGCCTGGATAGAAGCATACTCATTTGAAAAAGGAAAATGGTTTTCTGTGGAAATAAGTCCGGCGACAATAAGACCAAATGCTAAAAATAAAATTCCTTCCACCCTATCTAAATTATATGAAGCAATTGTTATGTTTTTGAAAAATATTTTTGCCCAAATAAAAAGAGGAATGTTACTACAAAGTGTTATGAGTTTTCTAAGCAACATTTTTGCTTTCATCAAAAGTCTCTACGGAGTACTTTTTATTATTTTTCTTGTCTTGATTACAGGAATACCCTGGTTACTGATTAGAAAAAATAAAAAAAGGGAAAAGGACATCTCAGAAGAACTGAGAATGCTTCATAAACTTCTTTCCAGTATTGAAAAAAAACTAAAAAAAGAAGATATAGAAAGATGTGAAAATATGACAATCAAAGAACTTATAAATAAAATAAAAATGAATGGGAAAAACACTTCCAGCAAGATATTGAAAATTCTAACTGATTACGAAAAAATCAGATATTCTCCAGATAAAATGACCATTGAAAATATAACAAAACTAAATAAGCAACTAGCAGAATCCTTTAAATAGACATTGCACGAAAAGCCTTTTTCGCTTCGTTCGAAGGCTTTTCGTAGACTTTATCATTTTTCAACTCATTTTGATTAAAATAAATGAGTTATAGACAATTTTCAATAATTTCTTTTTCATTTTCTATTAGTTCAGATAATCCGGTTACTTCTGCAACGAATTTCCTCTTATCTGCTGAATTATTTTTTGTTATAAAATCTTTGTCAGGCGAAAAAATGGAACCGGAATCATCTTTTGCATTAAATTTCAATCCTACCTTAAAGACATCACAAATAGAACTATAATTACAATTATGTTTCTGTGCCAAAAGCATTGCCCCTACAAGACGATCATCACGGTCTAATTTTCTGTATAAATCCCTTCCTACCCTGAAGATTGTATCTGCCAATGAACGATTCTTAAATCTAAAAAGGAGGTCAGCTATATGTTCTTTCAAATCCTCTGCTGATAGATCAGCTGGATATTCTTTCTGCAAAACAAGAGCCTCCTGATTCATACATTCTTCAACTTTTTTATAAATCTCTGCAATTTCAAGGGCTTCGTAGATATACTTTAATTTTGGAGAGTAGTTATAGCCCAGATATGCTGTTGCAGCGTGTCCAAGATTATGAATATATAATTTTCTATCAACATAAGCGGCTATATTTTTTTTAGGCTTAAGTGATTTAATTTCTGGGATAGGATTTTTAAATGCCTTTTCGTCAAGGATTAAATTATTATAGGCTTCAGAAAAGACCCATAAAGGATCTATTTTTAAATCTTCCTATTTCATTATCGGAACCATTTTCCCTATACTTGTCTCAATCAGACCAACTTTTTTATCCAAATCAAAATTTTTAGGAAGGAGTTTTTTTAATTCTTTTAAAAAAAAATCTGCACCATTCCTTATATTTTCAGCGATTATAATATCCAGAGGTAAATCCGTTTTTTCTCTACGCAAGGACAGCCCCTTTGCAATAACGGGAAATATGAACTTTAAAGCCCCCTTCCCTACCGAGGTAGCAAGCAAATCTGCCGAAGCAATTTAGTTAGCAACTGTTTCGAGATCATTTCCCAAAACTCCTCGTACATTTTTTACTAAAAAGATTTCATCAGGTTTATCATTATTTTTTATAACAACTCGATATTCTCCTTCTTGATTGAGATTATCTATCAATTCTTGATTAATATCAATAAATACAGTATCATATCCAGCTTCTGCAAATATACGTCCTGTAAATGATCTGCCAATATTGCCGGCGCCACATTGTACAAATTTCTTTTTAAAGTTAGTCATTTTTTACACCTTTATTTTGTCATAGTCACCAACTAGTAGCGCGTCCCATAAGTTTTAGTACAAAAGTTGGCAATTTATCTTATGCCACATTTTTTTCTTTCGTTTCGTATAATTCGTCTAATATAGTTTCCAAATCACACAAAGCATTCTGAGCTTTCTTTTTTCG
>JAYEIY010000249.1:0-6786 GCA_034660375.1 Verrucomicrobiota bacterium | reverse complement strand
GAGCTCCTTATGCATTGATGGGCTCTGAAATGCTTGCAAAATATACTTCGGCAAGTCTAAAAAATGCAAACTCTGCTCTGATGACCAATCATGGAGCCATTGCAATAGGAATTTCCTTATTTGAAGCATTTGACAGGATGGAAGTGCTTGAAAATTCTGCAAAAATAACTATTTTCACAGGGTTGATAGGAAAAACAACAGAAATGAATGACAAAGCATTAGATGCTATTAATAAATTTATGGAGCGCTAAAAATAATGAATAATATATACGAAGTAGAATTTGATAAAGGGATTAGATTTTTTTGTTCTTCTACACAATCACTTGAAAAAAATCTAAAAACGAATGATATGGTTATCGTAAAAAATGATACTGTCATGGATATGGGCAAGATCTTTCAGATAAAAACAGTAAAAGATAAGGGCAAGGGAACGGGCAATATGCCCATTATTTTACGTCACGCCAATCTCCGTGATAAAGGTAAAGCTCATGAAAATGAAATTAGATCAAAGTCAATGCATCGTTCCTGTCTGAAAATGATAAAAGACCATGGCTTACCGATGAAATTGATAAAAACCCACTGTACTTTTGATAAGTCGCTAGTAATTTTTCTCTTTTCGGCTGAAGGACGTGTTGATTTTAGAGAACTCGTTCGTGATCTTGCAAAACAACTGAATATGAAAGTCGAGTTGCGTCAAATAGGAGTTAGAGATGAAACAGGCATTACCGGAGGCATAGGACCTTGCGGAAGACCACTGTGCTGTTCCCTGTTTCTCCATAACTTCCAGAGCATCGGAGTAAAAGTGGCAAAAGACCAGGGTCTCTCTCTCAACCCAGTAAACATATCCGGACGATGTGAACGCCTCAAATGCTGCCTTAAATATGAACACGAATGCTACCTTGAACTCGCTAAAGAAATGCCTCGTGTCCACAGTTCATGCAATACCCCGCGCGGACGTGGAAAAGTTATCGAATCTAATTATCTAAAAAAAACAGTTCGTGTTAAACTTAATGATGATAGCGCACAAATCGTAGAATTTTCAAAAGATGAAATAACAAAATAAAAAAAGGAAAATAAAATATGAAAGATTTAGTTATTATTGGTTCAGGTCCCGCAGGATACACAGCAGCAATATATGCTGCAAGAGCTGACTTAAAACCACTTCTACTTACAGGTCCACAACCTGGAGGACAGTTGACAATGACAACAGATATCGAAAATTTCCCAGGATTCCCAGGCGGTCTCTCTGGATTTGATCTACTGGAAAATATGAAAAAACAGTCAGAAGACTTTGGTACAGAAATTATTAATGACACAGTTACCGGCTGTGATTTCTCGACCCCCGAAAATTTAAAAATCTTCACCGAATCAAAGAAGACTATTGAAACTAGAACCGTAATCATAGCTACCGGAGCCAGTGCAAGACTTCTTGGACTTGACGCTGAAGAAAAACTGATGAACAAAGGAGTCTCTGCCTGTGCAACCTGTGACGGTGCATTCTACAGAGATGTTCCTGTTGCGGTTGTCGGCGGTGGCGACACAGCCGTCGAAGAAGCACTATTTCTTACTCGTTTTGCAAGTAAAGTACATATTATTCACAGAAGAGATCAACTGCGTGCATCAAAAATAATGGCTGAAAAAGCAAAAAAACATGATAAAATAAATATTTGCTGGGATAGTGTTGTAGAAGACATTCTTGATATTGAAAAAGATGAAGTTACCGCTCTTCTGTTGAAAAATGTAAAGACAAACGAAATATCAACTCTGGAATGCGGTGCTGTATTTATGGCCATAGGTCATACGCCCAACACATCTGCATTTAAAGATGCTCTTCAAATTGATGAACAAGGATATATAAAAATCATTGGACAAGGCAGTCATACAGGAGTTGAAGGTGTATTTGTTGCCGGTGATTGTGCCGACAAAACTTACCGTCAAGCTATAACTGCTGCAGGTATGGGTTGCAAGGCTTCAATTGATGCGGAAAGATATCTAGAGGATTTGGATCTATAAATACAGAAAAGAATAACTAAAACCTGCACGAAAAGGTTTTTACAGAGCCAAAAACCTTTTCATACAGGCTTTCTAGGTTCAAAATCAGAAATTTTGAACTTTATTTGAGACGAATACTTACTCGTTAATACACAAACGGACAGTGTTCAAAAAGTCTTCGAGCAAGCAAAAAAGACTTTTCGTCCAGTGTCTAACTAAAAACATACACATTTACTACTTTTCAGGCACTAATAATAATAAGGGATTAAGGACGTGACTTTGTTACATAGTTTATATTCAAACATCCATTTTGATTCTATCTTGCCTGTCTGGCAAATATTACTGATAATAATATTACTTTTTGCCTGGTTTATACAAAAATATCTAAAGATAAGAAATGTCCTTACAAAAAAATATTTTCTCCTATTATTAGGGATAAGGATTTTTATCATTTTGCTTTTCTTATTCATTTTTCTAAATCCATACTACAAATATTCAAAACCCGACAAAGAAACATTCACAATTGCAGTTCTTGCAGATTGCTCGGGGAGTATGGGTATTGCCGATTGCGACGGGAAAAAGAGACTGGAAATATTAAAAAAACTAGTAGGACAAGAAAACAGCTGGTTGTCAACATGGAATTCTCAAAAAAACTACCAACTCAGAAAATTCTCTTTTAGCAATAAACTTTCCTTTCTTTCAAAGACAGACCCCAGCCTCCTTCCAGGAAATACAGCAATTGGCGAAAATATGACTTCGATAATTAATGAATTTGCAAATGAATCAACTCCGGGCGCACTCATTCTTTTCAGTGATGGGACTGAAAACTTCGGCAAAAATGCAACAGATGTAGCAAAAATTTATTCCAAAAAAGAAATTCCTGTAACCTGTATCGGAATAGGCGGAAAAAATCTTCCCGAAGATATTTCTGTAAACTTTACAAAAATACCAAAAAAAACAGCCAAGGGAATTCCAACAAAAATTCAGGTCGAAATAAAATCAACATTCAAAAAAGAATCTTCCATATCCATTCAGTTAAAAGAAAGCGGAGTTCTTATTAATCAAAAAACTATCCGCATTGCCAACAGTAAAGAAAAATTATCCTTTCTTTTTACTCCGACACATGCAGGATTAAATGAACTTTTGATTGAAGCACACTCAACAAATAAAGAATCCATTATGGAAAATAATTTTGATTTTACCAGTATAAAAGTAACTGAACCACCAGTACAGCAAATTCTATACCTTTCACCATATTTTTCTCCGGAATATAAGTTTCTTCAGCGACTTTGCCATAAAAATAAAGGTCTGGAACTTTCAGCAATAATACGTTCATCAAAAACAAATACAGCTTATAGATATAATATAGAAGAAAAAACAATAAAGAAAAAGAAGTCTCTTTTTCAATTTCCACAAGAATATCTCACTCAATATGATGTAATTATTGCAGACTTGAATATTACATCATTTTTATCAGAAAAAGATATAGAAAAAATTAAGATTTTTGTAGAAAAAAGGGGGGGCGGGCTTCTTTTTACTGGGAAATACAACAAAAATTCGCCATTCAACACCCTACTCCCAATAAAACAAGAAAAAACAACTGAACAAATTAATAAAAGCCCTAAAAATATAAGTTTCCCGGACTTTTCACAACTGTTTTCCCAAAATAATTCAAATGAAATAAATACCGCATCTCCCAAAAAAGGACTTTTGGCAATTCCTGCGGAAACTGTCTTTTTCACAAACAAATATCTCAAAAGAGGTGCAAAACCTATTATACAGATCAATTCTATCCTCCCCGTTGCGGCAATACAAAACTACGGAGCGGGAAGAACAGCATGGCTAGGAACAAAAAATACATGGAACTGGTATTTAAACTCAGACGCCCAAAAAACAAGCTATACCACATTCTGGAAAAAACTTCTCAGATGGCTCGCATCTACATCTCAAAAAAGAATCCAATGCCAATTTAATAATAAAAAATTAGAACTCGGAAACCCAATAAAACTCAACACCAAAATATTCGATATTGGATTTAAACCCGATTCAAATTCAACAGTTGAGATATCGATAAAGTCTCCAAAAGGTGAAAAATACTCCTCTATCTTATCAGCATCCAGAAAAATTGTCGGAACTTACTCAGGAACATTTATCCCAAGAGAAACAGGAAAATATGAATTTAATTTAACCGCTCAACACCAAGATCTGCCTCCCAAAAAATTACAAGGTGCCTTTATCGCCGTAAAAAAAGGTCCTGAATTTAAAAAACTTACCCCAAATTATTCTCTCCTCAAAGATGTCGCCAGAATATCTGCAGGAAAATATCTACACTATAAAAATATAAATTCTCTGAAAAACCTTAAACTCTCTAAAAATCTTCCCATGATTGCTAAACGAATTTATCCATTCCAAAAAATATTTTTTATGCTTCTACTACTCTTTCTACTGCTCACAGAATGCTTTTTAAGAAGAAGAATAGGGTTGAAATAATATTTTTAAGACTTTTTCCCTTGAAGAATATAAAAAACATCCCAACTTACTAGTCTTTGCAAAACAAAGGCTTAATTAGATTAATAAAGTAAAAAAACGAAAAGGACTAAAAAATGAAAAGAACATTTCAACCTTCCAATAGAAGAAGAAAAAGAAAGATGGGTTTCAGAGCTCGCATGAGAACAAAGAACGGAAGAAATATAATAAAAAGACGCAGAGCAAAAGGACGTAAAGTTATCTCTGCCTAATTGTTGTATGACCGAGCAAGGGCGAATTAATATTCGCCCTCCACTCACCAAAGTATATGAAAAACCCCAAAAATAACCTTCTGCAATTCGGCTCTGCTCAATTGCCAAAAAAACAGATTTTAAACCTTTCCTCTGAGTTTAAAAAGATAAAAGATCAAGGAAAAACACTGCCCGGCAAGTATCAAGTCATGGGATTTTTAAAAACAGACTCTCCACTCTGCCGTATTGGATTCATTGCATCAAAAAGACTCAGTAATAAAGCAGTAAAAAGAAACAGAGCAAAGAGACTCCTAAGAGAATCATTCAGACGTATCAGTTCAAAAATAGAAAAAGATACTTGGATTGTACTTATTGCCAGAAAATATATCCTTTCCGCAAAAACACAGCAAGTACAAAAAGATCTCATTTCTATATGCAAAAAAGCTGGAATATGGGAAGAATAAAACGGATTACTTTATGCGAAAATCCTTTCTATTACTTATCTTGTTCTATCAAAAATGCATTTCTCCACTCTTCCCTAATTGCTGCCGATTTTATCCAACTTGTTCCGAATATGCAAAAGGAGCAATTTCCCGCTTCGGAATAATAAAAGGAACCTGGCTCTCATTCTGGAGAATAATGCGTTGCCATCCATTTTATCATGGAGATTTTCATGATCCGGTTCCCGAAAAGAAAAAAACGGATAAGACTGAAGGACTGAAGGACTGAAGGACTAAAGGATTGATAGACCAATGAAACACAACAAATATTCTATATCAATAAATTGCTGACAATTCTTCAACCTAAATTAAAAAGACAAAGGATAGATAGAAAATGAACTACAAAGAGCCTCTTTTTCGACCCCCTGCTGAAGGAAACAGTCTGATTTTTCAAATTGCTTATGGATGCCCTCATAATACCTGCGAATTTTGTCCAATGTATAAGAAAGTTCGCTATAGTCAGCGTTCTTTACGTGAAGTCTTACAGGAAATAGAGAGAGCTGCTAAGTCTTATTCGGATGAAAAGAGAATCTTTTTAGCAGATGCAGATATTATGTTTCTACCATTTAATGAATTGGAAATCATTCTGGAAAAAATAAATAAATCTTTCCCAAAAGTAGCCAGAATTAATATGTATGCTAATGGAAATTCTATACTTTCAAAAAACTCTGAAGAATTAAGTAGATTAAAAGTATTAAAAGTGAAAACCCTTTATATGGGACTTGAAACCGGAGATGATAATCTGCTTAGAAAAGTACACAAATCAGAACGCTCAGTTGACATGATTAAAGCTGTACACCTTGCTCAAAATTGCGGACTCCGCACTTCTGTAATGGTTTTACTTGGACTTGGAGGACGCAATGGATCTGAAAGTCATACTAAAAAAACTATAAGTGTATTAAACAAAATGCAACCACGCTTGCTTTCTATGCTTAGATTTATTGAAGTTAAAGAAACTAAAATATATAAGGATTACCACCCTCAAACAGAATATGAAGTAGTGGAAGAACTAAAAAATATGCTGGCAGGACTCAAACTTAATAAAACTGTTTTTACTGCAAATCATTCATCTAACCCTCTACCATTAAAAGGACGACTACCATATGACAAACAAAAACTTATGGAAACAGTAAAACATATCCTTGACTCCAATTTGCTCAATAAAAAAGGAGTAGGTAATCTACCATATCAACTCTAAAAATCAGAAAAGATATCTCTGCGCTTATCTGACTTTAGAATCAGATACAATCCACACGGTTGAAATATAAACTTTATCAAATAGTTGAAAATTTAATGTCAATAGGCTTTCTAACTCCGATTTATCAGCATTTTTAATGCAGTCCTCCAGAACTCATCGGTTTGAGGCTGACGAACACGCAACTCAGATTCCCTACCGTGGATAAAAAAAAGAAATTCTGAATTGCTCAATAACCTGGAGTTCTGTTGCATATCCTCATGCAAAAAAAAAGGGTACTTTACATATCCTCATGCAAAAAAAAGTACTTTTTTATTTTTAATTTGCTAGAAAAAGGGAAAGTAGTTGCTCGGTAATTCAAATTCATTGCTCAAAACAAAAC
>JAYEIY010000248.1:0-6896 GCA_034660375.1 Verrucomicrobiota bacterium | reverse complement strand
TGTACTATTCCAGTTTGAAGAACATTAGCAATTTCTTGTGAATGCGTTCTTTTTTTATAGTTAATTATGTAAAATGTAGATATTGTTAGTGTGTAAATCATGCCTATAAGAAATGCTGTTTCAAGAGAAAAAATAATCCTTTTTTCTGTCAAAAAGTAAAGGAGTAACAAAAAGACAAGTGACAAAGCAATTTGAAAAAGAATAAGGATACCTGGGCAAAATTTTATGTTTGAGTTTGATTGAACAAGAAAAAGAGCGAGCGGGATAAGGGGAAAAATCCATATAACAACTCTCAAAAACTTCCTTATCTTATTTAAAAGGAAATAACTTCTACGCATCAAAATACTGTAATGTAAAGATGCAGCTACTGCAGCTAGTGGAAGAAGAGGAAGCAAGTCATATATGGAACTTGAGGGAAAAATTATGACAAAAAGAAAAATTGTAAGAATTATAACACGAAGAAAACGGAAAAACACCGGTGTTTGCTCCATTATTTTATATGCCGCACAAAATGGAGGCCACATAATAAGAATCCATGGGAAAAGATAAAGTAGTAGAAGTGGGAAAAAGAGTAATCTGGATGTTATATAGGAAGCCTTATTGATTGAAACACTGTGTAATAGATATTCTCTTTCAAAAAACAGCAGATCGCCTCCTGTAATCATATAGAGACAGATAACTGTAAAAAATGCAAAGAGAGAAAAGATGATCACATGATTCCACTGAGAAAGTCGTTTTATGCATCTTAGTGGTCTGCGCAAAAATAAGATTGGAAGATAAAAATAGAAGATACTCTTTAAGCCCGAGGCAAGAACACCTAAAAATACAAGAGAAAGGCATACAATCCAGCAAAGTGTCCACTTTTTCTCTATTCTTGAAAGTCGATACCATAAAAACCATGCTGAAGATATCAAAAAAGCAAAGAGGGTATATTCTGTTGATGCATCTGAACCAGTCTGCATTGAAATTATACTGCAAAGGACTATTGCTGCAGCTGTGGCTCCAGCTTTATGCCCTCCCCTCCTCATGGCAGTATATCCTGCCATTAACGCCATACCAAAAACAGATAGGGCTGAAATAATTCTGACGGCAAAAACATTACTGCCAGTAAAAAAGGAGACACAGGATACCATGAAAGGATAAAATGGGTAAACATCAAAATGTCCTCCCTGAAACAATCCCGTTCCCGAAGCAAGCATTTTTTCTGCATAAAGGAGCTTATAGGCTTCAAGAGCATTTAATTCCCGTAGAAATATCGATGGAATAAAGAATAATAAAAAAAGTCCAAATATATAAAAAATCCATTCGTTGCCTATGTCCCTATCTTTTAATTTATATGATTCCATAATTTTTTACATTAAATGCTATATTTATTTTTTCCAAAATGATGGCAGAATAATAACCAGAACTGTATAAATTTCCAAACGTCCTATCAGCATGGCAATGGTCAAGAGCATTTTTGCGGATGGAGACATCCAGGAGTAGGTTACTGTGGAGCCTACTTTATTTAGTCCTGGTCCTATATTTCCCAGCGATGCTATAGATGCACTCATCGCTGTAACAAGATCCATTTCACATAAGATTGGCAGAAGCAATGTAAAGATAACAAAGCACCCCAGAAACAGAAAGAAAAAAGTAAGCGTTTTATGAATTATTGTATTATCAAGACGTTCTCCGTTAAGTCTTACATTTGTCAGAGAATTGGGAAAAATACAACGTTGAATTTGACTTATTCCATATTTTAAAAGCAGAAGAACTCTGGAATTTTTCATTCCACCTCCGGTTGATCCTCCACACCCCCCCACAAACATCAGACAGACCAAAAGCAATGTCGTGTATGCCGGCCATAGGTTAAAGTTAGCTGTTGCAAAACCCGTCGTTGTAAGGATTGAAACAACCTGAAAAGCCGCAAAACGAAATGATGTCAAAAAACTGGCATCTGCAAAAATCTGACCGCTTGTACTTACAATATCACTCCCGATAAGACAGAAAGTTATTGTAATAATAGCAAATAAAGTCACCAAAAAATAGAATCTGAATTCTTCATCTTTCAAGTAGAAAAGGGGTTTGCCACGTAATGCTCTATAGTGTAATACAAAATTACAGCCGGCTAGAAACATAAAAAGAATAATTACCGATTCTATGTAAGGGCTGTTATAGGCTCCTACACTTGATTGTTGAGTAGAAAAACCACCTGTTGCCATGGTCCCGCAGGTATGACACCATGCATCAAATAGAGACATATCTCCTAGGTATAGCAGAAGTGTTTCGGCGATAGATAAGAGCAAATAAACACTCCAGAGAATTTTTGCAGAGCTTGCAATTCGTGGGGTCAGTTGATCCGAGGTAGGACCTGGGACTTCAGCATTATAGAGAGACTGTCCACCTATCCCAAGAAAAGGAAATATGGCTAGAGAAAGAACTACAATCCCCATTCCTCCGAGCCAATGTGTTAAACTACGCCAAAAAAGTAATCCATTTGGCAAATTCGCTATCCCCATTGAGAGAGTTCCGCCCGTAGTCATTTTCAGAGAACTATCCAGTACACTTGCCCCTGTCGTAGAGAATCCTGACATGGTTTCAAAAAATGCATCATACCAATGCATATTACCCACAAAGATAAATGGTAAAGCACCAAAGGCGCTGGCTATAATCCAGCCAAAAGTTACAATCCCAAAACCTTCTCTTATCCCAAGAGAATATGTTGTTTCTCCTTTAGTGGCAAAATATCCTGAAATCCCGACAAGAAGAGTAAATAAAGCAGTGTAGAGCAGTGTAAATGATGCATTTTGTTCGTCTCCCATACAAATTGAGACGGGAACTGAAGATAATATGCAAAATCCAACCATTGAAAGAATTGCCGAAATAACATGAAAAACAGCTTTAATATTCACAGACTAAAACCCCAGTATATTTCTATTTTTAAATAATGGTTCAAGCTCTCTTCGAATATCCGGCGTGGCAATGGCAACAACAATATCTTTCCCACGGAGAATAAATCTTCCCGTTGCAGCAAAAACTTCTCCATTCCGAAAAACCATTGCAAAAACAGCACTTTTAGGACAATTACACTCACATATCCTTTTGCCGTTCACTCGTGAATTCTCCAGCACTTTAAACTCAAAAACACATGCATTTGCCTGTTGAAGAACAACAGATACACCTACCACACCAATAAAATCTGCAAGTTCTTTTAATATGTAGTTGACTCCAGCAACGGTTGCATTGAAACCACAGTCAATCATATTCATTACCGGTACAATATGTGCATAATCCATTTTGCGTGTAAGTGCAATTACTTTTTTTGCCCCGTTTCGTTTAGCGAGAATGGAGCTAAGTATATTTTTTTCGTCATTATCAAGTGCTCCGACAAACACATCGCAATTTTCGATGCCGGCCTCCAAAAGAGAATTTGTTTGTGTTGAGTCGGCTTTAATAATCATCATTTTTGAACCTAGTTCATCCATTAGAGCTTCAGCTTTACGTGCATTTTTTTCCAAAAGTCGAATATTTTTCCCTTTTTGAATAAGTTTTTTTGCCAGTTTTGCTCCCATCGGGGTTGCACCTGAAATAAAGCATTTTTGCAATTTTTGTGGATCGGGGCATATTAGGTCTACAATTTTGGATACATTTTCTTTATGTCCTGCGATAAAGAGTTGATCGTCTACAGCTATTTGCGTTTCTCCGTTCGGGATATTGAGTTTTCCATTTCTAAGAATATTGGCGAATCGAACGGAATCCAGCAGTTCTTTTTGTGGGAGTTTTTTGATCTTCATTTTGGTAAGGAAAGAGTTTTCAGGGATTTTCAGGAGCGTAATTATGGCATCCGGTTGGCTAAAATATATTTTTTCCAATTCATTCACTTTATCCAGTGATCCAATGGCTTTCTCAACACACTCCTCTAATGGAGACACGATGAGATCTATACCAAGAGTTTTTGGAGAAAAATCATCTTCTTCAGAGAAAAATTCATCGTTAGGGACTCTGCAAACAGTTTTTGCTACTCCAAAATGTTTTGCAATCTGACACGAAAGTACATTTACCGCAGAATCTCCGCTCATAGCAAGAAGAATATCACAATCTTTTATCCCCGCAGTTTTCAATGTATGTGGAGAAGATGCATTGCCTGTAACGGTCATAACATCAAGCCTGTCCAATAATTTATTTAACAACGCCGAGGACTTGTCAATAACCACAATATCATGCTTATCTTCAAGAAAAGTCTGGGCCAGCATCATTCCCATCTTTCCCGCTCCAATTATTACTATTTTCATACTATTGTGCCTCTCTAATTTTATTTCTAACACTAAGTTCTTCTTTCTCTTGCAGAACATGACGGTAAATCAAGAAGGGGGATTGTCAAGCTGTATTCTAAGTTTTACTTTCGCTTAGAGAGCTAATAAAATGGCAGGATTAACAAAATATTTTGGAGGTAGAAAGATTCTTGATTATTAAAAGGGTATGTGCAAAAAAACGTTTTATCCGATAGAGTATAGAGACATAATTGAATACTCCTCTCTGAACTCTATTACAGCTGATTAGCTTTAATATTTGCTATGCGTTTTGCTGCCTGTGAGTTCCAGCGATGATTTGGGTATTTCTGCATAAACGATTCATATTGTGCTATTGCCTTGCTCAACTGATCTGTTTTTTCATAGCAGAGGGCAAGTCTATAGGAAGCGTCGTTGTACTCTTTATAATCTGGAAAAGTTGCCATTGATTTTTCATACATTTGTATTGCTGTTGCATACCTCCAGAATTTCAAATTTATACCGGCTGCTCTATAGGCCGTTTCAGGAGCCCATGGCTTGTTTACATTCTCTTTTTCAAAGGCTTTTTTTGCCGAGTATGTAGTAATATTAGGCATAAAAATAACGCCTAGAATAAGTAAAACAGGGATTGCTATAAGTATTTTTTTTATCATGTTTGTCTACTCCTTTTCTTGTTTTTAGGGCATTTTTTTATCTCTCTTCGGATATCTCTTGACAGTTTAAAATCAACAGAAAAGAGAGAAGAGAATACTATACAAAAACAAAAATAACATATACTTACTGATAGAAAGTTCAAGTAAAATAAGAACTTGAATTTAAAAAAAAATAATGTATCATCTGAAGTGAGAAAAAATTTAAACTGAAAAGGACATAAAATGATAAAAGAGCTAGTAATAAAAGCACGCTCATTTAGAAAATTCGATCAGGCAGATCCTGTTTCGGAGGAACTTCTCCTTAAACTTGTAGATATTGCTAGAATGGTGCCAAGCGCTGCAAATCTTCAGCCACTTTCCTATATAACTGTCTGTGGAAAAGAAAATACAGATAAAATTTTTCCTTTAACAGCCTGGGCAGGATATCTCAAGGACTGGACTGGTCCATCTCCACAGGAAAGACCTACAGGATACATTGCTATACTCCGTTCTACCAAAAACAATGCAGATATTGATGTAGGCATTGCTGCTCAGACTATACAATTAGCGGCAACAGAAATGGGCTATGGAGTATGTCAGTTAGGATCAATAAAAAGAGAATCTTTGAGGGACTTTTTTGGAACTCCTAAAGATATGAAAATATCCTTATTGATAGCCATTGGAAAACCAACAGAAAAGGTCGTTTTAGAAAAAGTTGAATCAAAAGATCAAATCAAATATTTCAGAACAAAAGACAATATACATCATGTTCCCAAACGCAATCTTAAGGACATTATTATTAAGATGTTTAACTAGACATTGCACTAAAAAACAAAATTAACAATTATGAAAAATATTCTTTTTTTATGTACAGAAAATGCATGCAGGAGTCAGCTTGCAGAAGCTTTTGGCAAAATCAATGCTCCGGAAAATGTATCTGTTTTCAGTGCCGGCACAATGCCAGGAAAGATAAATCCCTTTGCTGTTAAGGTCTTAAAAGAACTCAATATTGATGCATCATCACAGTATTCAAAAGATATTGATGATCTTAAAGTTCAGGATTTTGATGTAATAATAACTCTTTGCAGTAAGTCATCTGAAAGTTGCCCCATATTACCAGGAAATCCACCGACGATAAACTGGAATCTATCCGATCCCGGAGCAGCAACTGGCTCAAAAGAAGAAATTATGGATACATTTCGGAATACACGCGACAAAATAAAGCAACTTGTTGAAGATTTCTTTGAAAGAGGTTATTTCCCTGCATTTGTTAGTGCAAATAACAATAATCATTTAATTCTTGATACCATTTCTGATGCAATAATTGCCCATGATTTGAATCGTAAAATTTTTTATTTTAACAAAGCTGCAGAAAAGCTTACCGGCTTCAAGAAAAGTGAAATTATTAATAAAGATTGTCATGAAGCATTCGGTCTGCCTCTCTGCGGTTCAAACTGCCTTTTTTGTAATACAAAATCCAAAACAAGTATACCTGAAAAAGATGAACATAACTTAAAAATAATAAATAAACAAGGCGAAAAGAAATTTGTAAAAATGACTCTAAAACGGATTGATGATGCCATCGGAAGACCAAAAGGTATTTTGGCTACATTAAAAGACTTAAGTTTAGAAATAAATACAGCAAAAAAACAGAAATTTGCAGGAATTGTCGGAGCATCCCCTGAGATTATTGAAGTATTAAATTCAATCAGAGATGTTGCAAACTCAAATGCACCAGTTCTTATCTTAGGAGAAACAGGTACAGGAAAAGAACTTATTGCCAGAGCTATTAATTCAGAAAGTTCCCGTAAAAATAAACTCTTTGTCCCTATTAACTGTGGAGCATTGCCTGAGAACCTACTTGAAAGTGAACTCTTCGGACACGTAAAAGGTGCTTTTACGGGAGCAATACGAGATAAAAAAGGACGTTTTGAAATTGCAGATGGCGGAACTATTTTTCTTGATGAGATTGGCGATATTTCGCTCACAATGC
>JAYEIY010000247.1:0-6958 GCA_034660375.1 Verrucomicrobiota bacterium | reverse complement strand
AATCATCAAATCATCAAATCATCAAATCATCAAATCATCAAATCATCAAATCATCAAATCATCAAATCATCAAATCATCAAATCATCAAATCATCAAATCATTCTCCGACAATCCAATCGGACTCGTACCAGGATATGGCATATTCCTGACGAAGATTCAAACCTTTTGTGTCAAGCATAAGAGATTCCAATTCCTTAAGAGCACTAAGAAGAGTCAAATACCTCCTTCCTTCGGCCTCTACCATTTCTCCATTTTTCTTTTCAACTTCTGTTATTTTTCTTGCATCTGCACAACGAAAAATGATTATCAAGAAAAAAATCAATTTGGGAGGAAGTTTTTTCAATTCTGTGAGGAATGCATTATATCTATATTTAATAAAGCTTCTTTTTATTTCACGTGTTTTCAATAATTTTTCAGCTTCTTCACAACGTTCAAGAAAAAGAAAAACTCCGATGGGGTTAAGATCTACAGTCTCATTTTCAAAATCACATCTAACAATCCACTCAGGGAACTCTGTGGCATTATCCATATCAGTCATATAAAAATGTGTAGAAACCTTTACATTTTCCGGCAGGTAAGGATCAATCAAAACTGTCTGCAAAGCATTGTTTATCTTTGCTTTATTAGCAGCTTCTGCGTATCTATTGATTCTGTCAATTATTTTTTTGGAAGGTTTCTTGCCAGTAAAATATTTATCGGCGACACGTTCAAACTGTTTCCAAGTAGCATCAAGAGTTTTTTTAGCCATCAAAATTTCATCCATTTTTTTTAACTTGCATATACCAACGAATCCTTAAAATATCTCCATTTTTTTCAATTTCAAAAAAAAAACCGTTTTTTTTTAGTTTAAGTGCATTTTAAAGAATAAAACTCCTCGAAAACGTCTGTTTTTTTATATTTTTCTTAAATTTTACAGACAGTAAAAGAGAATCTTTTAATTATTAGGTTGACAGATTAATCTTATATTATATTTTTATGAAGTGCTAGATTTCTTTGCTTTAAATTATTTTCCTTAAATTTTGTTAAAAATTAATTTATACTTTAAATAAAATTACAAACCAGAATATTTAAATGAGTAATAACGAAATACAACAAGGAAGTATTCTTTTTTCCTGTTCCAACTGTGGTCGTTTAGTCGCAATGGAGGACTATAAGTTTAACCAACCCGTCAGTTGCGGACATTGCGATGCTGTGACTACGGTACCTGCTGGACCTCTTGCTCCAAGACGAGTTCTGAATGAAGATTTTGTTTTAAGGGATGAGATAGGTCACGGTGGAGTGGGACGCGTGTTTAAGGCTCATCAACTCTCTCTAGATCGCCCTGTTGCAATGAAGGTCTTAATGGAACAATTTTCTTCTGACACAGAATTCATAGAAGATTTCATAAAAGAAGCGCGGGCGGCAGCAAGGTTAAATCACCCCAATATTGTGCAATCTTATGCAGTTGGAGAAGATCATGGCTATTACTTTTGTGCGATGGAATTTATTGATGGAGAAACATTAAAGGATGTTCTGACTAGGGAAGGACGTTTAAATTACAAAAGAGCAACTGAAATTATGCTCCAAATTTCTGAGGGGCTTGATTTTGCCTGGCAGAATCAAGAACTTGTTCACAGAGACATTAAGCCGGACAACATCATGATTACCACTAAAGGAGTCGCCAAACTAGCGGATCTTGGATTAGCCAGAGTTGCTACAGATCTTCAGGATGATGATACCGATGAGATTATGGGAACTCCTCAATATATCTGTCCAGAGCAATTAATAGGTGCCAGCATGGACATTAGAGGCGATATTTACAGTCTTGGAGCAACCTTTTTTCATATAATAACTGACAGATTCCCATTTGAAGGAACCACTGCCGCAGAAATAGCAAGAAAACATCTTCAACAAGAGTTAATCTCGCCGAGGAAAATCATTCCTGACATTCCGAAAGAAGTTTGTTTTATCATAGAAAAAATGATGGCAAAACACCCTGATGACAGATACAAAGATCCCGAAGAACTAATACAGGATCTCTCTCTTATCAAAAGTGGAAAACTTTCCTCACCAAAAACTTCCTCTTCACATTCCAAAAAGAAAAAGCATACTTCATCACATAAAAAACAGGACATCAGAAAAACAACAAAGTCAAGGATGAAGATTGGGGGTAGCACAAAATCTAAAGAAGAAGAGTCTCCGCCCGTTGACACGTCTTCTGAAGATCATGGGGGTCCATCTGAAGTCGACTCCATTAGCACAGATACAAAAACCGCAAAAAAAACGAAAAATCGTCTAAAAACTCGTAAAGGAGGCAAGACTAAATTATCTTTTAAAGGTGGTACAAAAACCAAAATCTCAGTTTCCGATCACTCACAACAAGACATATCAAGTGACAATACTGCTACCAAAATGGAAAACCGCAAAAATAAAAAGATGGAAGAGATCCAGGCGTCAAGAAAAAGGTTCAACTTGATTGTAGGAGTTGTTGCTTTGGTTATTATTGTTGCCTCAATTTTTCTTGTTTTCTATATTATAAAAATGAATAGAACTCCTGAAGAGATAGAGATAGATAAGCTTGAGGAAATGGGATATGCTAATTTCCGCATTGCAAAATATCTTACAATAAAACACATGGCACAACAAGAAACAAAAAATCTACTTGCCTATAAAGATATTTTTAAAAAAATAAGAGATTACAGAGAAGATTATCCAAAAAAAGATACACTTATTACAAAAATGTATACCGTAGCACAACCATATAACGAATCAGAATGGCAATCTCAAAGAAAAGAATCACATAAAAAAGAACAAAAAATTCTGTCTATCGTCACATCAAAAAGAAAAGCCGCTGAAAGAAAACGATCACTGCAAGCAGAAAGAAAATTAAAGATTGCAGAACAGGAAAGGCTAAAAGCAGAAAGAGAAGCAGCACGTGAACGAGAAAAAGAGGAGCATAGAGCTGAATTAGCCAAAAGACAAAAAGAGTTACGTTGGGAGAAATATGATCTATGTAAAGAATATAAATTAGGAGAGGCTAAAAAGCTTTTTCTTAAAATGAGTTTGGATAAAGACTACAGCGAGTACGCCTCTTGGGCAGAGAATGAAAGAAGTGCTCTAGATGTAGCATTAAAAGCCTATAAATTAGTCTGGAACAGCAAACAGCGCCTTAAAAATCTGAAATACAGATACAAAAGAAAATACTGGAAAATCAGATATATAAGCCGTAAAACTATGAGTTTACAACAAGTTGATTTAGGAGGAAACTATAAGCTTGATGATAAGAAAAAACGCATAGAAGTAGATATCCCCCTTACTTCTCTTTCTCCATCGGAAATATTAAAACTCTCTGTCAAACCGGATCCTGGAATGATAGACTTGCCGGAATTCAGCTATAATTTTGGGGCGTTCCTTTTCTGTATCGGTTCCTACAGAAAAGCAGTTGAATTCCTTAATAAGTCAGGAATGACAGGAATACAGCATATGCTTGATGAAATAGAAATAATGAAACCGGAAATGAACATAAGGAAATGGCAGGAAGGCTTCGATAAAATTACACTTTTACTTGAAGAAGGAGCCTATAAGGAAGCAAAATACAGGATGAAGATTCTAAGTTCTAACTACCCTGAACAATACAAAGAGAATCAGACCGCTGTCCAGCAACTTTTTCAACAGTAAATAGACATATCACTTCTTATCTTACCAAAAATAATTTAAAACGTATTTCGTAGTGCCTACTCCATAAAAACAAATACACAATACGAAATACGCAATACGCAATACGCAATACGAAATTAATAACACGGTTACAGTATCCTATGATGCAACAAAAATATATTAGAAATTTTTCGATAATAGCTCACATTGATCATGGAAAATCGACACTTGCAGACAGAATGATGCAAATGTGCAATCTTATAGATGATAGGACTTTTCATGAGTGCATGCTTGATGATATGGATCTTGAACAGGAACGTGGCATAACCATAAAATCTCATCCTGTAAGAATGAATCATATTGCCGAAGATGGAATAAGCTATGAAATGAATCTTATAGATACTCCTGGTCATGTTGATTTTGCTTATGAAGTAAGCCGTAGTCTTGCTGCGTGCGAGGGGGCAGTTCTTTTGATAGATGCAGCCCAGGGTGTACAGGCACAAACCGTTGCAAATGTAAACCTTGCAATGAAGCAGAATCTCGCAATAATCCCTGTCATAAATAAGATAGATTTACCTTCTGCCGACATTGATTTATGTCTTGAACAACTTGAAGATATATTGATGCTTCCTGCAGAAGATGCTGTTCTGGTAAGTGCAAAAGAAAACACAGGGGTTCCAGAATTACTTGAGGCAATTGTAAAACAAATCCCCCCACCTCCACAAACCGATGGTACTGAAACCAAAGCTATTATCTTTGATTCAGTCTATAATCCTTATCGTGGCGTAATAAGTTATGTCCGCATCTTTTCGGGTTCTCTTGAAAAAAACAGTTCAATTCAACTTTATAGTACTGGACTGAAAACGGAACTTAAAGAAGTTGGACAATTTGCCCCGGATATGAAAGAGGGAAAAACTCTCTACCCTGGAACGGTCGGATATATTATTCCCAATCTGAAATCTCCCAAGGATACAAAGATTGGAGATACCGTTACAGATGCTATAAGGCCCTGCAGTGTTGCTCTGCCAGGATTTGAAGAGATAAAACCAATGGTATTCAGTAGTCTTTACCCTATTGACACCAATGACTATAATACCCTTAAATTATCCGTCTCAAAATTACAGCTCAATGATGCAGCATTTTCCTATCAAATGGAAACTTCAATAGCACTTGGCTTTGGGTTCAGATGTGGCTTCCTTGGACTTCTCCATATGGAAATCATTCAGGAACGATTGCGCCGAGAATTCAATATGGATATTATTGCAACATATCCAAGCGTAGTATATAATGTTTACCTGAAAAATGGAACTTTGGAAAAGATAGATAACCCGGCGCATCTCCCGGATCCTGCAAATATAGACTATATAGAAGAACCATACATAGAAGCAAATATTATGTTGCCCAACAAAGGAATAGGCAGTGTAATGAACCTGATTATGGAAAAACGTGGTGAATGTACAAAAACAGAGAATATGGACAGAAATCATATTGTACTCACAGCAGAAATACCCTTGCTTGAAGTCATGATCGATTTTCATGATAAACTTAAGTCCATCACAAGCGGATATGGCAGTATGGATTATGCTCCTCTTGATTACCGACGTTCCAAACTTGTAAAACTAGATATTCTTGTCAACGGCGACCCTGTTGATGCCTTTTCTACCATAGTGCACCATGAACACACCCGCTTACGTGGGAAAATCCTTGTAGATCGGCTCAAAGATATTATTCCGCCTCAGATGTTCAAGATTGCCATACAGGCATCTGTCGGCAGCAGTGTTATTGCAAGATCCACGGTACGGGCACTTAGAAAAGATGTAACCTCAAAATGCTACGGTGGGGATATAACAAGAAAAAGAAAGCTTCTCGAAAAACAAAAGGCGGGAAAAAAACGCATGAAACAGGTTGGTAAGGTAAATATTCCACAGGAAGCATTTATTGAAGTCCTAAAGTGTACGGAATAAATATGAATATCTACATAATTTTATTAAATCTCCTTTTATTTGTATATTTCCCCTTAAGATTTATCTATAAGCACTTTCTGCGGAGTCCGCAAAAAAAGTATAAAGAAACATTGAAACATATTGTTTCCCAAATCCAACATCATATCAACCTTGATGAAGATCTCTATTCAGAAAATGAACTCACGAATCTTCAGAAACTTAAGACTAAGGGCGAAACATTACGTAATTCCGAAAAATTGGATCTCAAAGAAACAGACACATATATTAGCAAAACAACAAAATGCTTAAACGCCCTACCCTCTCTACGTAAATCCTTTATCGGCGAAAACCTCGAAATGATTATGGTTGCAATGGCCATAGCATTCAGTTTCAGAGCCCTCTTTCTACAACCATTTAAAATTCCCACAGGAAGTATGCAACCCACCCTCTTTGGCATACATGTAACTGAAACTGAAAAAGAACCCGGACTAATAAAAAAGTTTTTCCGATATATTAATTTTTCCGAACGATATGTTGATATGAATGCAAAACAAGAAGGATATATGTATCCCCCACATCCACAGGAAGCACGAGCTGAAATAAAAAATCCATTTTTCTTTTTTCCAGTTGCTAAGCAACCCATTTATATACTTGACAAATCCATAGACACAAAAAGAACTAACAAGGATGCTAAAATTAATGTCGAAACGGTTTTTTATAAAGTCCCTGGAACCGGAAAAAATATCATTCAAAAACTTAGAAATATGTATCCACATGAATCATATTTCAAAAAAAATCAACGTTTACTGAGGGGCTATCATACTCTTGGTGACCATCTTTTTGTAGATAGACTTACATTTAATTTCAGAGATCCCCGAAGAGGAGATGTAACAGTCTTTATTACTGATGGTTTGGGACCGCATATGGCAGGACGCTACTATATCAAACGACTTGTCGGATTGCCGGGAGATACATTGCGAATAACAAACCATAAACTCTACGTAAAACCAGATGGAAAAAAATCTTTTATTCTTATGGACGGCAAAATCCATCCAGGATTTGAGAGAATGTACTCATTCAAAGGCGGATATAAAGGATATTGCTATGCCGAAGGACAAGAAGCAACATATCTAACCGATCCCGATGATACAATAACCCTGGAAAAAGACGAATATTTCCTCATGGGTGACAATAACGAGAATAGCCGCGACTGCCGATATTTTGGACCTATTCCAAGAAAAAATATAGTCGGAAAGGCATTTTTTACATTCTGGCCATTCAGTCGACGATGGGGTATTGTTGACAAAACAGAACCGGACAATTTCCAGTCACTCCCAACAAGAAAATAAAAACTGACTTCGTAGAAACTGGAACTTGG
>JAYEIY010000246.1:0-6978 GCA_034660375.1 Verrucomicrobiota bacterium | reverse complement strand
GCTATCACATTATCTGGAATATCCTCTAAAACTAAGCTATGAGCACCTATAATCGAATTTTTTCCAATAATAACATTTGGCATAACTGTACTATGTGAACCAATTTTAGAGTTATTTTTCAATACTACCTCACCCTGCTTATCATCTATAGTCGATACCGAATATATAGAGCAGTGTGAACCAATCTGAACATTATCTTTTTTGAACAGGGAAAAAAACATGCTCCCTGTGTGATTTTTATAGATGAAATTGATGCCGTGGGTCGATCCAGATTCTCGGGAATAGGTGGAGGACACGATGAACGAGAACAAACTCTAAATGCATTATTGGTTGAACTGGATGGCTTTAAACCAAGCACAAATGTAATCGTCATAGCAGCAACAAATCGTCCAGATGTTTTAGACCCGGCGTTGTTGCGTCCAGGTCGTTTTGATAGACGTATTAATATTGATCTACCAGACCTGAAAGGACGTGAAAATATTCTTCAGGTACATGCAAAAGGCATTAAATTAAGTGATAAAGCAAATCTAAATACAATAGCCAGAGGAACTCCGGGATTCTCAGGAGCAGATTTAGCAAACTTACTCAATGAAGCAGCTTTAATTGCAGCTAAAGCAAATCTTAAAGCGATAACAAATATAGAAATGGAAGAAGCTCGAGATAAAGTCCGTTGGGGTAAAGAAAGAAAAAGTCGAAAAATAAGTGACAAAGACAGAAAAGTTACCGCTTATCATGAAGCAGGACATGCTTTGGCAGGACTATATTCAAAAGATGCAACTCCTCTGCACAAAGTAACTATTATACCCCGCGGAAATGCATACCTCGGAGCAACTATGCATCTCCCCGAAGAAGACCAATATACACAAAATTATTCTCAACTTACAGATGAACTTATTGTCCTTTTAGGAGGAAGAGCTGCAGAAGTAGTTATGCTTGATGATATTACCAGTGGAGCATCCGCAGATATAGCACAGGCAACAAATATTGCAAAACAGATGGTATGTCACTGGGGTATGAGTAAGAAATTGGGACTTATCAATTACGGAGCCAGAGAAGGACACATCTATATTGGCAGAGATATAACAAGAAGTGAGGATTACAGCGAGGAGACTGCCAGAGAAATAGATCTTGAAATAAAGGAAATAATCCATACTGCATCAGATAAAGCAATAAAGATAATGAAAGATCATTGCGATGAACTCGAACTGTTTGCAACTACATTGCTCAAAAAAGAAACAATGACATCTGATGAAATTAAAAAACTAATAGGCATGAAAATCCAAAAATCCACAACAAAGAAAAAGACAACAAAGAAAGGGTCTAAAAAGAAGAAAACCGCTTCACCTAAAAAGGTTACAGAGAAAAAGAAAGAAAAGTAAAAAAAATATTCTCAGAAGCAATAATACTTCCTAGATACTATATTATTTAAATAAGTTTTTAAATTTATATTTTAGGGAGTTTTTTTCTTCTTTTCTAATCCACTTGTCACTTTTTTCGTCAAAGATATATCCATGGTTGCTATAGACCTTTTTCTGTACTTCATCGTAGAATTTATCCCTAAAATATTCTCGATAATGGATCCAAATATCATTCTGATAGATATAATTATTATTCCGACAATACTGAATCTCCAATTTCCTTTTCATATCAAGAATTGCTTTATTCTTACGTTTTCCAAAATTCATGATGGCATCATCTTTCATTGTTCCTTTTCGTAATTTAACAAATTCCTCATCAAAGTGGAGCCTGTCTTTTTCAACAAGATCCTTTAACCAAAGATAGTTAGTACCCAACTGAATCCTATCTTTATCTTTTCTGATAAAAGTATCAGTGATAGAGGAACTACTTAATCCTATCATTACAGTTACTGTAACAACCTCACCCCTTTTATATTGCCTTATCCTTTCTTTAACACTATCATTGAGATTCTTAAAAAAATTGCCGGTTTTTTTTGAAAGATATTTTTTGTATTTCTTAAGATGTTCGTCTACGTATTCATCCTTGGTTTGTTTTTTCTCTTTTTTTGCAAACTGTTCCTTTTTTTAATTAATGGAATATTTTTTGCAAAACTCAGGGTCCTCAAGTTTTTTATCTATAAAGATATCTAGTTCTCTTTTTATCTCTGAATTGAATTTTTCTAATTCAGCATTTACGTCTTGAGCCAATGCTTCAGCAGAAAGAAATATCAGAGATAAAATAAAACAACTATTTATAAGGTATTGTTTCAATTTTCAACCCTTAATTTTCAATTATCAACTTTCAATTATCTTTAGCAAATTCTTCCATTAGTTCGTCGCTGATATCCATGTTGGTATAGACTTTTTCAACATCTTCATCATCTTCAAGTTGGTCGATAAGATTTGTTATTGATTTTAAACTGCCTGTATCAGTTACCGGTATAAGTATTGAGGCAATCTTGGTAAGTTCACTTTCTGCAACTATAATTTTATTTTTTTCCAATGCAGTAACCACTTTATCGAATTCTTGAGCTGGTGCAATTATTTCTGCAATACCATCATCGATATCGACATCGTCTACATCAATATCCGCTTCAAGGAGAATTTCCAGCAATTTATCTTCTACAGCATTTTCGCCTTTTACCACGAAACGTGCTTTTCTTTCAAAACAGTGCGATACAGCACCTGTTTCTGCAAGACTGCTCCCGACTTTTGTAAATAAACTACGTATATTTGAAGCTGTACGGTTTCTGTTATCAGTTAGACAATCTACTACGATTCCAACTCCACCCTGTGCATATCCTTCGTATGCAACTTCATCTAAACGACCTCCACCCAACTCGCCTGTTCCCTTTTTTATAGCTCTATCAATATTATCATTTGGCATATTCTCGGACTTTGCCGCGGCAATTGCAGATCTTAATCTGGCATTGGCATCAGGATCAGGAAGTCCGGATCTTGTTGCACTGGTAATTTCTTTACTTAATTTTGAAAAAATCTTTCCGCGCCTTGCATCTGCAGCACCTTTTTTATGCTTTATATTTGCCCATTTACTATGTCCAGCCATTATCCTATATTCTCCATATTAAATATTAAATTTCTTAACAAGATATACTTTAAATTCTTTACTATAACTTTCTACATAAAATATCTTTATTAGTTCTTTTTGCAAGTAAAAACTAAAATATTGAAGAATGTTTCATTTTATGCATAAGAAGTACTTTAAACTTTGACCAAAAACCTGTACATACCTTTTTCTTTTTATAGTGAGAAGCTCTTTCATAGCATAGCCTACCGTTGCGAAGTATGAATTACCATAGTCCGTTAGCAGTAATATTCGTGCTTTTTATGGCAAAACTTTTGTCTAGCAATATTTATTGTAAAAGTAAAAACGAGGCAGAGCCCTACTCCCTGTCGGGAGCCTCAGCCCTTGCTTTGCAAGGTCGCTCGGGGGCTCGCTCTGTACTCCAAAAGGTCTATCGTACATACAACGTTTCTTGTTCTTTTTGCACGAAGTGCTTTGAAGTGGTGTGCTCTGCACAGCTTTTAATTTTAACAAAATGTTTGCATAATAAAAAGTTTCCATACAACATTTCCGGTTTATCCGGATTAGGTTTCATGATAACAGAATCCGTTTTTAACTCAAATAATTTACAAAACTTCTAAAACCTCAAGGAGTTTTTCTTCTGTTTCCAAAGAATACAATCCATCTTTCATGGTTTCGGAGATACCTTTTCGCAAATCTTCGATATTTTCAATTTTTGTCAATGGCATATCATAATTTGGGAAGATAACAGTTTTTCCAGGAAATCTTGCTTCTGCGACACCTGTTAACCCCTCGTGAAGAGAATGCATCCCCCCTATTGCCGCCAATGCACTTGCCGGAGAAAGTTTATTTTCTTCTACAAGAGACAGAGTATGTTTAAGATGTTTAGTTAAGCTCCCACTTGAACCTACGTATCGAACATTAGATTCAACAATATCTCTTAAACTTAATTCCGCCTTTTTGCCAGCCGGAATCCCTGCAAATATATTCATCAAACAATCTTTACCAGAATGTTCTTTGCCTGCACCAGCAAGAACATTTGTTACGGGAACAAGCATAACAATATCATCGAACCCATCAGGTGCAAAATCCTTTACGGCTTTATTAAAATCCTGTACAGAATCAAAATCACCGGGATTAAGACTCAAAAATTCGATTCCTTTTTCTTTAATCTTCGAGCCAAGGAATTTTTCAACAGATTTGATTCTTTCATTATCCATATCTGTCATTAGGATTTTGGATGGACCATTTGGCATTTCCACTGCAAGTTGAGTATGCATCTGCCCCATAGCTCCAGCTCCACCTGCAAGCCAACAACAACCATCTTTTTTAAGTTCTGATCTTATATTTTTACCATACGCAAGTGCTATATCCGATGTCTCAGTACCTTGATAAAGCCATCCTGTATAATGAATATTTCCCACATCAAACAAAAGGGTTTCAGGATAGTCACCAACAAAACTGATAAGTCCATTTCGAGCAGCTAAAACTGCCATTTCTTCACATTTTGCAGAGTTGCACACTCCGCAAATAGCAATATCATCATATTCTGCTTCTGTAGTATCAGTTATATTAAAATCAGCATCAGGAAAAGCTTTTTTAAGATTTTCTAATGTTGCGTCAGACAGATCTATACAATCAATTTTTGCTGGTTGAGACTGTCTTGAATTTCCATTCCCGAATGTGTAATCTTTTGCGGAGTCAGCAACAACAAGCATTTTTCCACCGGATTTCAGATCAGTTCTGTGTTCAATCATATAACTTGCAATCACACAAGTCCATGGTTCTACAAGTGCAGCAAGAGCTGAAGGAGTCTTATCAGAAAGGGGAAGTAAGTAACATCCTTCATCACCATCAAGAACTCGACTATCTATCAAACTATACTGAGCCATTCCGCCATCAATCGCATATCCATAGGCAAATCCTTTACCATTGACATAGATATCTGCCTGAATAATAAAACGCTGTCCATTTTTGTATTGTTCTTTCAAGTTTTCTCCAACTTTTACAACGGTCATAACCGCTTCATGACCAGGAATGACTGGATCGGTTTTAAGATCTTCTGATATTACTCTAGGGTGTTCTTCCCCTGCCCTGATTAATTTTATATCAGAAAAGCACAATCCTATTGCATCTATTCTTACAAGCAGTTCATTTTCATTAGGTTCAGGGATAGGTACTTCAGATGGTTTTTCATTTTTTCCAACATTTTCAAGTCCTTTTCCGTACAGTGGCCATGCCAGCATGTTTTTGTCAATCATTATTTATTCCTTTTTTTTATTTTGTCAAAGCTGATTTATTCCAATAATCAACAGCTTTATTTATTTGATTATTATGATAAAAGATATCTCCTGCATGATCAAGAATTACGTGATCTTTGGGACGTTTTAATTTATCTAATAATTTCATAGTTAATTTTATGTAATATAGTGCTTTTTTATAGTTTTTCTGGTTATAGTAAACCCATGCCATACTATCGAGGTATGCATAATTTTCCGGCTCCCTTTTCAGGGCTAGTTTTATTAATTTTTCTGCTCTTTGAAGTTGTTCATTTTTTTCAGCAAAGATATATCCTAAGAAATTACATAATCTGGAATTTTCATGATCTTTTTCAAGGGCACTTTCCAGTATTTTGACGGTTTCTTCAAAGTAGCCTAGTTTATCACAGAGGTGTGCGTAAGGCAGATAAAAACCTGTTGTAAGAAATTTGAGTTTATTTTCATCTTTAGCTTTTTTCTCAATTTTTTTTATTGTTTTATATGCCTGTTCATAATTATTCATTTTCATATATGCATCAACGTTCATCATCATAGCAGAGATTTTTTTATTTTGAATATTCTCTGACAAATCAATAATTTTTTCTGGTTTGTCCATTTCTAAATAGATTCTGCAAAGTTGTAAGTATGTTTTTCCATCAGTAGGTACAAGCTTCAAATAATCAAGAAAAAGATTAATAGCATTTTCAAATTGATTTGCCAATATATATGTATCAGCTAACCTGAGCTGAATCATTGAATCTGCAGGGTTTTCCTCTACTTTTTTCTTGAGAACTTGTATTGCAGAAAGGTAGCATCTTCTCATTTTATAGAGATCAGCCAGATAAAAGTCAATTTTGCTTGAAGAAAAACCTAATTTTCGTGCTTTTTCCAGAAGATGAACAGCTTGTCGAGATTTTCCAAGAGCAGTAAAAATAGATGCTAGCATAAATATATCCTCTGTAGATTTTGCTGTTTTGCAGAGGGATTCTTTTGCCTTGTTTATATATTTTACTGCTTTTCTCATATAATGTCTTTTGAGATCATTATTTTCCTTTATCTGTTCAAACATATTATAGTAAAAAAAAGAAGCAATAAAATATAGACTAAATGCACCTTCATTATTAGTATTGTTAACTGCATTTTCAAGAAGTTGAATATTCTTCGAAGTCTCTTTAATTTTCCAATAATAAAATGAAAGCTCTCTGACCACCTCGGGATTGGGATGTCCCTGTGCATCGAGACATTGAATAAGGATTTTTTCTGTTTTTTCAGGTTGTTTTTTTTCTGTATATAAATCTGAAAGCAGAAGCGATAAATGTGAAGACTCTGGATTTTTTTCAGCTATAGGAGAAAGGATAGTTAAGAGTTTATCTATTTCTTTTTGTTGCAGCAACATTCCAGTCAACATAGCAAGAATATGTTCTGAATTGGGATTTAGCCTTAGAGCAGATTCTAATAGATTTAGAACTTTATTATGATAATCAGGGATATCTGGATCCAGAGATAGAGCCCACGCATAATCAGCGAGAGCCTTACATTGATCTTCTTGCTTAGAGGTAAGGGTAAGCGTGTTTTTTTTCAATTCCTTTAGATTTCTTTTTTTTCCAAAGAACCAAAAGGCGTTCAATTCAGACTGGAGAAAGGAGAAAGCAATCGTGAGGAAAAACAAAAACCTCAGTGTATGTTTTGTTAGATACATAGTTCTCTTTATATTTCT
>JAYEIY010000245.1:0-7028 GCA_034660375.1 Verrucomicrobiota bacterium | reverse complement strand
GTGTAACTGCTCTATTCAAAAATTTAATAAATTTGATAGAAAAAATTATTTTTACCCAGATCAGACAAAAAATTATCAAATATCTCAATTTGATCTACCCATTTGTCTTGGTGGTCATCTAGACGTAGAAGGAACTGGCTTTTCTGGAAACCCTCTCCCACCAAAAAGAATTGGAATAACCAGGATTCATATGGAGGAAGATCCTGCAAAACTTACACATTTTAACGACTCCACCGGTGTCGACTATAATCGTGCAGGAGTCCCCCTCCTTGAGGTTGTCAGTGAACCAGATATGAGAACAGCAGACGAAGCCTATGCATATCTTACTGGACTAAAACAAATAATGCAATATGCCGGGGTAAGCGACTGTGATATGGAAAAGGGACAAATGCGCTGTGATATAAATATTTCTCTGCGTGAAGACGAATCAAAGCCTTTTGGAATAAAACTGGAAGTAAAAAATCTTAACAGTTTCAGTGCGGCACATAAAGCAATAGGGTATGAATATCGCCGTCAGGCACGTATGCTTGATAATGGAAAAAAACTTGAACAACAGACTTTGCGCTGGGATGATGACAGAGGAAGAACTATTGTTTTAAGAACGAAAGAAGAAGCCAATGACTACCGTTATTTCCCTGAACCTGATTTGCCACCCATTGTATTTTCTGACGAAGAACTGCAGAAAATAAAAAAATCTCTGCCAGAAGGTCCTGCAGAAAAAAAGGAAAAGTACCTCCAAAACTATAAACTCCCCGAATACGATGTTGATATCCTTACAGCAGATAAAAACCTGGCAAATTATTTTGAGCAAACTGTGCAGTTAGGAGCTCCTCCAAAACCACTATCAAACTTTATTATGTCAGAACTTCTCAGAGAACTGTCAAATAAAAAAATCAAAATATCAGAATGCCCCGTAAAGCCTCCAGCAATGGCAGAACTCTTTCTATTTCAAAAGAAAAAAATCATAAATGCTAAAATAGCAAAAAAAGTCTTTGAGGAAATGTTTGAGTCAGGAAAGTCAGCAAAAGCAATCATTAAGGAAAAGGGACTTGAGCAAGTAACAGATTCCGGTGAAATAGAAACTTTTATTGATATTGCCATAAAAGAAAATCCAACACAGGTCGAACAGTATAAAAACGGAGAAACCAAGGTAATTAATTTCTTTGTAGGACAGGTAATGAAGCTAAGTCGCGGAAAAGCAAATCCTCCAATGGTGATAACAAGTCTCAAAGAAAAATTGAAAGGCTGAAACATACCATTAAAAGTACATGTTCACTAAAACACGCCTTGCACACGGTCGGTTCCGTTTTACGGGGCGTTAGCATGGTTAAAATATTCGCTTTATCCGACTCTCAGCAGAAAAAGGGAAAGTAGTTGCTCAGTAATTCAAATTTCTTACTCAAAAAAAAACATACTCGTAACTTAGCTTCCCTATCGTGGATAAAAAAGGAAATCTGAGTTGCTCGATAATTTGGAGCTTTGAATATCAGAACAGCTAAATCATATTGATTCAATAAAAATTATGGCAAAAAAAATCCCACAAGATCTGTAGATTAAAAATAAGAGATTTTTTTAAAGTTATGAAATAAAATTTTGGAGGAGTGCGTCAGCCAAATGATCTCTATCTTGCCAACAATTCGGTTTGTAATAGACCTTTGCAAGGTAGAGTCCGTGTGGTGAAGCGGTTCTTACTTTGTTTGTGCGTTTACACTCAGCAAGAATTTCAGGAATCAACTCGAACGAAATATGCCCTCTGCCTACATCAATAAAAAATCCTGCTATACTTCTAACCATCTTGTAAAGAAAAGCATTGCCTGTAACAATAAAGAAAAGAAAATCTTTTTTTTCGACAATATCAATACTGTAGATCTCTCTTATTTTCGACTCGTCGGGTCTATCATCTCTAGCCCCAAAAGAGGTAAAATCGTACCTTCCAATAAGCAGCTTTGCCGCTTTGCGAATTCTAGATATATTTAATGGATCTTTCCTGCTAAGATATCGCTTATTTTCAAATGGATTTTTCTTTTCAGAAGTATTAATAACATAAATATAGGTTTTTGCCTGCGCAGAAAAACGTGCACTGAAATCATCTTCTACTTCTGAGATTTTTCTAATTAATATATCTCCAGGTAGTCTGTGATTTAAAACCCGCTTTAATTTCTCTGTTCCCCATACAGGATGACAATCAACAGAAAATGATGCTACCTGTCCTAATGCGTGTACTCCGGCATCAGTTCTGCCTGCACAAGTAAGGGATATTTCCGAATTCTGAAGTAATCCACGAAGAATTATTTCTATTGCCGTTTGAACAGAATGGTGTTTTGGCTGTTTTTGCCAGCCATAGTATGCTGTACCCATATACGCTACTTTTAAGGAAAAATTTTTAATCATATTCTCTTACTCCATTTCGCTTCGTGATGATAATTTTATATATCTACTTAATTTTTGTTTTAGGACTTCTGTTAATCTATTATTGTCTTCGTTTTTTCTAACTCCGCACTGTAAATCTTGAATAAAGAAGTTACATTAATGCCTCAAAAGAACTATTCAATTATTAAAAAAATATGGGAATAACAAAATGCCTGACATGACAAATATTAATAATATTCTAAATAATTTTACCCCACGAGCAGAGGCGGTTCTTACTTTAGCGAGAAAGGAAGCAAAAGCGTTTGGACATAATTACATAGGTACTGAACACCTTCTTCTGGGATTAATCAAACTTGGACAAGGTGTCGCAGTCGGAGTCTTGGAATCAATGGGATTGGAATTGGAAATTGTAAGAATAGAAGTAGAAAAACGCACTGGCGGAACGTCTGATACATTGCAGGAAGGAGAAAGACCCATGACAGCACGCTTGAAAAAAGTGCTTGTTTTATCTTCCATGGAAGCCAGATCTCTTAATTATAATTATATAGGTACAGAACATTTACTTCTAGGACTCCTGCGTGAAGGAGAAGGACTTGCGGCAAGTATACTCCAATCTTTGAATGTTGAAATAGATGTAGTTAGCAATGAGATAAGGAAAGCACTTGACCCGAACTATTTTCCTCCAGAAACTGAGGTAAAAGAAAATGATTCGCTTGCTACTAAATTCAGTGGACAAAATAAAAAGAAGGCTGCTATCAAAACACCAATGCTCAAAGCATTTGGACGAAATCTGACAGAATTAGCCATAACAGGAAAACTTGACCCTGTAATAGGACGAGCAGATGAAATAGAAAGACTTATTCAGATTTTGTGTCGCCGAAATAAAAATAATCCGGTCCTCATAGGAGAAGCCGGTGTTGGAAAAACCGCAGTAGTAGAAGGATTAGCGCAATCTATAGTACAAAAAAATGTCCCTGAAATTCTTCGAAATAAGTTGGTTATTGCATTGGACTTGCCACTTATGGTCGCCGGAACAAAGTTCCGAGGACAATTTGAGGAACGAATTAAGAGAATTATGGATGAAATGAAAAAAGTTAAGAATGTACTACTGTTTATTGACGAACTCCATAGCATTGTCGGAGCAGGAGGTGGAGAAGGTACAATGGATGCAGCAAATATTCTTAAACCTGCCCTTTCCAGGGGAGAAATTCAGTGTGTTGGTGCGACAACAATGGATGAATATAGAAAGTATATAGAAAAAGATTCGGCTCTCGAACGTAGATTCCAGTCAATTATAGTTAACCCACCAACTGTCGAAGAAACAATCCAAATACTCCAGGGACTTAAATACCGCTATGAAGAATATCACCATGTACGATACTCAAAAGATGCACTTATTGCTGCTGTAAAATTGTCAGACCGTTATATTACCGGAAGACACCTTCCTGATAAAGCAATAGACCTCATGGATGAATCTGGAGCAAGAGCCAGAATCCAATCAATGATTAGACCACCAGATTTGAGTGATATTGAAAATGAAATATCTGAAATCCAAAAGAAAAAAATTAAAACAGTCGAAGATCAAAACTATGAGGATGCCGCAGGCCTGAGAGATAAAGAAAAGAAATTAAAGAAAAAACTTGAAGAAATCCTCCATAAATGGAAAGAAAATCAAAAAGAAAATATTGCAAGTATAGATAAAAATGATATGACTCATGCGATCGCAAAATTAACTGGAATTCCAGTACAGAGAATGGAGGAAGGCGAGATAAAACGTTTGCTGCGTATGGAAGATGAACTTAAAAAGACTATTATAGGGCAGGATCCTGCTGTTTCAGCAATTTCTAAAGCCTTGCGTCGCTCCAGAGCCGACCTGAAAGATCCTAAACGCCCAATCGGTTCTTTTATTTTTCTTGGCCCATCAGGAGTCGGAAAAACCCTTCTTGCCAAGGCTCTTGCCGAATTCCTTTTTGAAGATCAAGATGCCCTCATAAGAATTGATATGTCTGAATATATGGAAAAATTCAATGTAAGCAGGCTTCTCGGCGCACCTCCGGGGTACGTCGGACATGAGGAAGGAGGAGAACTCACAGAAAAAGTGAGAAGAAGACCATATTCTGTAGTACTTTTTGATGAAATGGAAAAAGCACACCCCGATGCCCTCCATCTCTTGCTTCAAATACTCGAAGAAGGACAATTAACAGATAATGTCGGAAGAAAAATCGACTTCAGAAATACTATTATTGTTCTGACCTCAAATGCCGGTGCAGTATCTCTCCAGAAACCCGCAGGAATGGGCTTTGTTTCCGGTGCAGCTGCATCAGAAGATTTTGGCAAAATGAAAGAACAACTTGAAAGTGCAGTAAAAAAGATACTCAAACCCGAGTTTGTAAATAGACTCGATGAAATAATAGTATTCAACTATCTTGAGAAGGAAAATCTACGCGAAATTGTAGACTTGGAAATGGATAAAATCTCTGAACGATTAAAAGAAAACAAGGAAATAACTCTTAAATATACAGTTGCAGTAAATGACTTTATTATTGAAAAAGGGTTTAAGTCTGAATGGGGTGCCAGAGGCCTCAGAAGAGCAATTGAACGCCATATCGAAGACAAACTCGCCGAAGAAATCCTTATGGCTAAATTTGCAGAAAACGATACGGTGAAAATAAGAATTAGAGACGGCGAACTCTACTTCGAGAAATATGCTGAAATGGATGAACCAAAATGAAATACAACGGAATTATTCAAAAAAAAGTTGCCTTTATTATAGATTATCGGAAAAAACTTGAAAATGAATTAAATGGAGTAGAATTTTCAGAATTTCAGAGAAATTGGGCAATGCAACGCATGACAGAACGCACTTTACAAGTCATGGTTGAAGTGGTGATTGATATTTCTGAACGAATTATTGCAATGGAGAATGCCGGACCAATTGAAACTGCCAGTCAGGCTATAAATAAACTGGTTGAACTGAGAGTTATTTCAAAATCAACACCCTATGTCGATATGGTGAGATTTAGAAATCTAATAGTTCATCGTTATGAAGTAATTGAGCCTGAATTACTTTACTCTATAGCAAAGAATAAATTAACTGATTTTAATAAGTTTGTAGAGGAACTTGATGCTTCTGAATAAAAGTGTTAATATCAGAAAATTGGGAAATTCTTTAAAAAAAGAATTCCCCTCTATATTATTTGCCTTTTTATATGGTTCGACGGCACAAAACGGCTGTTTAAAAAATGCCAGTGATATTGACGTAGCAGTCTATCTCAATAAAACATTAGATATTGATCTATATGCCAGAATATCAGAAGTTGTGGCAAAAGGAATTGGCAATATTCTGGAGCCCGACATAGGGATTCTTAATAATGCTGACCCCATATATCGTTTCGAAGTATTAAAAGGACAACTACTCTTTTCGCGTGATATGGAATTCTATTATAGTTTTTTTTCCCTTACTTGCAGAGAATATGAATCTCAAATGATAGATTATGAAATACAAAAAAATATCGCATAAATGCTAGAAATTTATTGAAATTGAAAACCTGAAATAGATTAATCTTTAAGCATTTCCATAAACTTTTTTGCGAACTCCGCAAAAGATCCTGCATCAAGAACAATCTCACCATTTCTGTATCAATAACAAACACACTCAAAAACTATTTTTTTATTTTTGAATATATATGGGACCCTATGATTAATATAAAAAGCAATCCCAGCACAATAATGGGGAGATAGGGACTGATTGTATTTAAATATGTATATTAAGTTTACCCATAAGCATATTCCAGGCTACAGTAGCAAAACAGGTCCCCAAAATAACAACTGTTAAGTTTACCCAGTGTCTAAGTCCAAGTAAATATCCAATAATACATCCTACAATAGGACCGGTCATCCAGAAAGGTGCGAATACAAATAAAAACAACCCGGGAATGCCCAGTTTTGTGATAATCGGACGATGACGCTCTGCTGCTTTCTGGAGATCTGTCAAGTATTGCTTCATTCTCTCAATAATAAACAATTTTTTATATGAAAGCAGAAAAATAGAATAAACGAAAAACACTAAAATTACATCTATAAGAATACTCACACATATAATTATCAGAGCTCATCAGAGCTGTCTAATTCAAATGCAAGTTTTAATAGCGTTAATTGGTGGAATACTATTCACATCTTCTATCGCTTTTTATTATAAAACTGGTCGATTACTAGACACTTCTAAAATAATTTGAAGTTAAAAATATAAGCAACTATCCAACAGTCGACCAGTTGTTGAAATATTCATCAAAAAAAGAGAATGAATTATTTTGACAAAACAACAAAAAAGTTGCATCTAAGTTAGACAGATGCTTCCCCTGAAACTAATGAGCTCTGGTTTAAATTACAAAAGGTTTGTGATCAAAAGAATAAGAACCTTATTTTGATCATGAATTCTGGTAGCAAAAGAATAAAAATGATTTGGGATCAAAAGGAAATGAGGTTGATTAAGCAGTAACTAACCCACTAATTCTGGTAAAGAAGCAATTTTAGTATCTAGAATATCTTGGTCCGTTAGCAGTCATATTCGTATTTTTTATGGCAAGACTTTTTAAAGTATCAATTTATCTTTCTTAATATCAATGATATAAAATGAAGACAAAGATGTTGAAAATCTA
>JAYEIY010000244.1:0-26415 GCA_034660375.1 Verrucomicrobiota bacterium | reverse complement strand
ACAAAGTACTTGCAGTAATTAGTGTAAATTCGTGTAATCCGTGGACAAAAAAAGAACTTGCAGTAGTTTACATAATTCGTGGACTAAAATAATAATGCCCGTGCGGCGTCGCACTTTTGGGCACTCAAGGACGTATCTTTCGAAGTCAAGCAAGGCGATGTAGTAGGCATAATCGGACGCAATGGTGCAGGGAAAAGTACTTTATTAAAGATCCTAAGCCGAATTACCAAACCCACTACAGGCAGCATACAGATCAAAAGGCGTGGCAGGACCTTTTCCAGTAAATAAAAAATGAATATAGATAGCAATAATAACTTTAAAAAATTTGTAACAGAGATAAAAGAGAAAATACTATCTGTACAATACTCTGCTCTTAAGGCAGTTAACCAGGAACTAATTAGTCTCTATTGGGATATCGGGAAAGGCATAGTTTCAAAACAAGAAGAATTCGGCTGGGGAAAGTCTATTGTTGAAAACCTTTCAAAAGAGTTACAAAAAGAATTTCCTGGAATAAAAGGTTTTTCACCACAAAACCTCTGGAATATACGATTATTTTACTTAGAATACCAGGATAACGAAAAACTCCAATCATTGAGTAGAGAAATTGGCTGGACACATAATGTACACATTTTTCAGAAATGTAAAGACAATCAGGAACGAGAGTTTTATATCAAGTCCACAAGAAAATATGGTTGGACATCAAGACTTCTTGCAAACCAGATTGATAATAAAACTTTTGAGAAATATCTACTTAACCAGACCAATTTTGACAAAACTCTTCCTGATAAATATAAAAATCAGGCAAAACTTGCAGTGAAAGATGATTATAACTTCGATTTTCTGGAAATATCAGATAATCACTCCGAAAAAGAACTGGAAAATGCTCTGGTAAACCAAATAAGAGAATTCCTCGTCCAAATGGGGCCAAGTTTTACATTTATTGGTAACCAGTATAAACTTACAATTGATGAAGAAGACTACTACATCGATTTGCTGCTTTTTCACCGGGTTTTGAAGTCTTTAATAGCGATTGAACTGAAAATAGGCAAATTCAAAGCTGAATATGCTGGTAAAATGAACTTTTACCTTTCAGCTCTTAATGATATAGTTAGGCTAGAAGATGAAAATCCGGCAATCGGAATAATAATATGCAAAGGGAAAAAACGAATGACAGTAGAATATGCTCTAAAAGATACAAGGCAGCCCATAGGAGTTGCAACATATTCATTGTCTAGCTGTTTACCCGCTAATCTAAAGGATTTTCTACCTTCACCTCAAGAAATAGAAAAAAGATTAGAAATCTTGGATAAATAAGCCATAAAAATAAAAGTAAAACAAAAAGTATCAGAGATACCTTCATGAACTTTGTGCCCTTCGTGGTTAAAAATAATGGATTAACAAACCACGATAAATACTAACAAACACGAAAAAATAGTTTAATTTAAAATAAGTGTAGATTAGTGAAATTTGACACTCGCTTTGCTCATTGCTGTCGCGTGACTACAGCCTCGTTGCTACGCAAAGTGTGGACAGAAAAAACTACAAAACAAATGGGAAAAAGCACTTGGCGACTTGACAAATACGCTCATAGAAGGTTTGACACCTTTTGACCAAAAATTCAAAAGAAAATTAATTCTAAAAACAATAAAATGGAGGTTTGACCTGGCGTGTTAAAAAGTCTATACTACCACAGAAAAAGTTCATGTCTTTTTTCACATAAATTAATGCTACAGGCTCAAATCTTATAGGAGTTTTAGGGGCTGAAAACATAAAAACAAGGCATTCTTATTAATATTTTTCTGGCCCAGTGACCCCTTTTGACAGATGACTTAAAAGGACTGTTGCCAACACCTGTTGAGATAAGTCAAAGATTAGAAAATTTGTTATAGGTTGGAAAAAATGAGCACTAAAAAAATTCTTTATATCATAGCTGGTGCAAATGGAAGTGGCAAAACCACTTTTGCATTAAATTATACAGTTTTAAACAATCTTTACTTTATAAATGCAGATGAAATAGCAAAATCTTATGACCCAAATGATATCTCAAAACATAAAGTAAAAGCAGGTAAAGAGTTTTTTAGACAACTTGAAGTTAATCTAAACGGTGATAAGTCTTTTATGATAGAATCAACACTATCAGGTAAGTATCTTAAAAATGTTATAACAAAAGCTAAAGAAAAAGAGTTTAAAGTAGTACTTATTTATCTGTTTTTAGAAACCCAAGATGAAAATATCTTAAGAGTACAAAATAGAGTTTTAAATGGTGGTCATGATATACCTCGAGATGATATAAAAAGAAGATATTCAAGAAGTAGAAAACTTTTTTGGGATACTTACAAAGATATGGCAGATCATTGGATCTTGTTTTTTAATGGTGATGACAATTATGAACTAATTGCTGAGGATGACGAAATACTGGATATTGAATATTTTAATCTATTTAAAAAGGATTTATGATGAGTGAATTTGCGAAAAACATACTAAAAGTAGCTTCAAAAGCAGTAAGAGATGCTCAAAAAAAGAGCCTTGAAAAAGGTGTGGCAAATGTCTATAGTAAAAATGGTCAAATATATTTTCAATTACCAAATGGAACTATAACTCAAAAGATGCCAAAAGAGTATAAAAGAGTAAATAATAATGACTAGAAAAATATGCCTAGTAACAGGTACAAGAGCAGGGTATGGACCACGGTATTGGCTGATGAAAGAGATTGAATTCAACATTTAAAATTGACCCCTATCATACTGATTACAATTGATAAACTACAAATACTATCCACGGATTACACGAATGAACACGAAAAGAAAATAGTTTTTTCAGCATTAGCTGAATTACCCCCGCTTTATTGTCTGGAATCTTTGATTCAGACACTAAAGCAAAAAAAATTAGTGTAAATTAGTGTAATTCGTGGACAAACAAAGTACTTGCAGTAATTAGTGTAAATTAGTGTAATTCGTGGACAAAAAAAGTAGTTGCAGTTAATCATAAATTCGCAGTCAATAAAGTTTTTACTTGTACAGAGCATTTACACCTCAAATGCTGCAACGCAGCAAAATAATATAGCCTAGCGGTCAGCAAAGCGTAGCCCTAGAACAAAGAGACTGTCCACACTTTGCGCAGCAACGAGGCTGGAGGAACGCGACAGCAATGAGCAACGCGAGTGTCAAATTACACGAATTGACACGAATAAATACTTATTAGACCATCACTGGGGTTGATCCCCGTGGAGTAAAAGTTCAGGGTTGTTACGCAGAAGCGTCCCCCTCCTATTCAGCTTTGCTGAATTACCCCCGCTTTATTGTCTGGAATCTTTGATTCAGACACTAAAGCAAAAAAAATTAGTGTAAATTCGTGTAATCCGTGGACAAAAAAGTAGTTGCAGTTAATCATAAATTCGCAGCCAATAAAGTTTTTATTTGTACAAAGTATTTACACCTCAAATGCTGCAACGCAGCAAAATAATATAGCCTAGCGGTCAGCAAAGCGTAGCCCTAGAACAAAGAGACTGTCCACCAATTACACCAATTAACACGAAAAGAAAATAGTTTTTTTCAGCGTTAGCTGAATTGCCACCCTTTGAAGGCTGGAATCGTTAGATTCAGACTTTAAAGTATCTTGATTAGCGCAGATTAACCAGATTAGCGATTAGGTGATAGCGATTAGTTGTTAAGAATAAAAGCTCAAAGAGCATTCCTTGCTCCAATCACGCCGTGTGGCGAGTTCTGAACTGGTTTTGGTTGTTAGTTATAAGTTGTCCCGCCTTACCGGGATAAATTTGTTGTTTGCCACGCCAAGGGCGTGGTTAGTGAAGTGCAAAAATAGTTCAAAAAACTCACCTTGCTCAACCCAGAAACTAGAACCCAGTACCCAACTTGCCACGACTTAGTTCGTAGAACGAAGCCGGATTTCGAACCCCCTTCTTACTTCAGTTTTCTCATTTCTTAATTCCAATATTCTTGCTTTTGTAGTTAAATAAGCTATTGTTGCCTATGGTAACATTACTTTGGAAATGTTAAGTAAGGAATGCGAAGCGTTATAAAATAGGATATTTAATGTTGCTAAGTTATCAAAGAAAGTTTAAAGTGATCGTTCTCATTTCTAAAATAATATTTTCAAGGAGTTTTGATATAATATGATAATACTTGGCATAATTCCTTTTTTTGTTTTTGGCTTATTAGTGTGTTTGCTGAAATTCACAAAGTCTCCTTGCAGTTCATATTTCAGGGCTTATATCTTTATGTGGTTTGGCATAATGCTTTCGACAGAGATACTATCTCTTTTTTCAGCCATTTTGGAGGGACCAATCATATCTTTTTGGGTAATGGCTGCAGTGATTTTATTATTAATACTACTAAGGCATCCTAATCGTCTTGCTTACAAAACATACATAGATCAAGCTAGCTCTACGAATTTTTTATCATTTAAGTCCTTTACTTATATAGGTATTTCCCTCCTTTTAATTAGCATTTTTGTTATAATTTTACTTTGTCCGCCTAATAATTGGGATTCCATGACTTATCATATGGCTAGGATTATGCATTGGGTGCAAAATAAAACAGTGGCATATTATCCTACCAATTGTAATCGTCAACTATTTATGCCTCCACTTGCAGAGTATGGGATCTTGCATCTCTACTTACTAACAGGAAGTGATCTGTTTTCAGGACTAATACAATTCTTTTCATTCATAACCTGTATCATAGGAAGTGTTCACATTTATAACCTTCTGCCTAACAGCAAAAAAGAGCTTTCTTTTGTTGTTGCGGCAATTACATCATTTATACCTGCAGCAATTTTGCAAGCATCCACAACTCAAACAGATTTAATCGCGGCTTCCTGGTTAGTCATCTTTGTCTATTTCACAATTTTATCTTTTCAAGAGGACGATAAATATATATATTTCTATCAGGGTCTGGCTCTTGGACTTGGCTATCTAACAAAACAAAATGTAATAATTTATGCAATTCCCTTCATTTCTTGGCAATTGCTTGTTATCTGCAGAAAAAAGAAATACAAGCTAATTCTTTTTTTACTTTTAGTTGGAATTATCGCGGTTTCAATAAATGTTCCACAGTGGGTCCGAAATAAAAGTGAATTTGGCTCAATTCATGGATCTAGGACTGCTGCTAATAGAAACTCTTGTTTCAAACCTCAAGCCTTGAGCAGTAATTTTATCCGTGGTATAAGTTCGCATCTAGGAGCTCGTCCTCATTATATAAACAAGTTAACTGAGAAGACCATAAAATTCATTCATAAATACATTTTACATTTTGATGTTCATGACAAAAGAACTACAAAATCAGAAACTTGGGAAGCTGTAGATTTAAGTATGCATGAAGATATTGCCGGAAACCCTCTACACTTAATGCTTTTTGCTTCAGCAGTATTAATAATTTTTCTAAAACCTCGGCTTCGAAAAAAATATCTTCCTTATGTTCTGTCAATTATTGTAGCTTATGCCTTGTTTTGCTTTTTGCTGAAGTGGTCTCCTTTCAGGCATCGTCTTCATCTTCCTATTTTTGTATTAATGTCTCCAGTTATTACACTTGCTTTTACGGGGCTAAATAAAAAGCTTTTGAAGTCTATTGTTATATTATTATTCTGTTATTCTCTTCCTTATATTCTACTTGCAAGGCGTGCACCATATCTTCCTTTATGGTCAGATAGATCTTCTGTCTTCCAAATGTCAAGAGATTCTCTTAGGTTTATTCATAGACCAGAGCTTTTTGACGTATACCTAAACGCGGTAAAGGTAATAGAATCAGAAAATATAAAAAAAATGGGATTACGCATTGGAGGTAACAGTTGGGAATACCCAATTCATAGCCTGCTTCATGAACGGAACAAAACAATACAAATACAACATGTTACTCCGGACAATTCTGTCCAAGAATGGGCAGAGGCTATCTTCTATATAGATGTACAAATTTCCAACAATGATGAAAGGAAATATATAAACTTAGGAAAAGGTTGCTTTCTATGGATAAAGAAAATAAAAAACAACGAAAACTCATAATTCAGATTCCCTGCCTTAATGAAGCAGAATCATTGCCTGTAAGTTTAGCTGCTCTTCCAAGAAAAGTTGAAGGTTTTACCACTGTGGAGTGGATGATTCTTGACGATGGAAGTACTGATGAGACAATTGCTGTTGCCTTAGAGCATGGAGTTGACCATGTGGTAAAGGCTTCTACTCACCAAGGACTTGCAAAGATGTTTATGCTGGGACTGGATGCCTGTGTTAAGTTGGGGGCAGATGTTATTGTTAATACAGATGCAGATAACCAATATTGTGCAGATGATATACCTGTGCTAGTAAAACCTATTATTGAGAAAAAAGCTAATATTGTTGTTGGAGAAAGGCCTATTGAGGAAATTGAGCATTTTTCTTTAGTCAAAAAATTTCTTCAACGCTTTGGAACATTTGTTGTCAGGCAACTCAGCGGTACAGAAGTTCGTGACGCTACAAGCGGTTTTAGAGCCATATCCCGTGAAGCTGCTGTTCAATTGAATGTGTTTAATGAATATACCTATACACTGGAAACGATAATCCAAGCCGGTCACAAAGGAATAGCATTAGTATCTGTTCCGATACGAACAAATCCTGATCTTAGGTCATCTAAGCTAGTGAAGAGCATCTCATCATATGTGAGGAAATCTTTAGTCACAATTCTTAGGATTTACTTAATATATCGTCCTGCATTGACATTCTCAAGGCTTTCTATCCTGCCTTTTATTGCTGGAACAGGATTAACTGCAAGGTGGCTTTACTACTTCTTTTTTTATTACGACGTTACAAGATCACGCGTACCAAGCCTGGTAGTTGGCATTTCCTTGTTAATAGCTACCATTTTTCTTTTTATCTTTGGAGTCATCGCAGAACTTATATCAACCAATCGCAAGATGCTTGAGGAAACTTTGGCAAGAATACGGCGCATTGAAGGAAATAACGATAAAACAGACACTTAATAGAGTAGCGGACATATGGGAAAAATTTGAAAAGCAGGTAATTAGCCCACGAAATTGCACGCATTGCGGGCTTTGTGTTGGACTTAATCCTGGTAACATAATTTTCAATGATTCGGATTACGGTCCACACCCCATCTTGTACAAACCAGAAAATATTGATTTGGAAAGGTTGAGTCTTGCCTGGACTGCATGTCCTGGTCGCGGTGTTCCCTATTTAGAATTAGATAAAGATATATTCCAAACCAAGCGTCACCCCCTGATGGGAGTCGTACAGGATACAGGAATTGCCTTTTCAGCGAATACTGTTAATAGAAAAAATGCAGCTTCTGGTGGAGTTATTACCGAAATCCTTATACACCTTCTTGAAGTAGGAGAGATCTCAGGAGCGATTGTTCTTCAACAAGGAAGAGAAAACCCAGAATATGCAAGTCCATTAATTGCAACTACAAGCAAAGAAATTCTAAAATCTGCGCAAAGCATATATGCAGTAACACCTATATTAAATATCCTTCCTGAAATAAAATCATTCAATGGGACCTTAGCAATGGTGGGATTGCCTGACCAAATTGCAGCTATAAGGATGTTGCAAGCTACAGGTTTTGAAGCTGTGCAAAAAATAAAATATTTTATTGGACCATATGTAGGGACAAATATGTACCAAGGAGCTATTCGCTCATTTCTGAAATCACATGGGGTATCTAATAATGAGAAAATACAAAAAATTTCATGGAGGGAGGGAGAATGGCCTGGATATCTAGAGGTGAAAATGGAAGATGGAAGAGTTTTCCAAGCTGAAAAATTTTACTATAATTACCTCATACCCTTCTTTATATGCAAAAGTTGTCTCATAACACCCGACTTTACAAATGAGCTTACAGATATTTCTGTAGGCGATGCCTGGGCTCCAAATCTAGAGTCGAAAGGTGAGGGATACTCTGTTGTAATAACCCGATCTAGTAAAGGTAAAAAAGTGATAGATGATATGGTAGAAAATAAAAAGATTGAATATGATCCAGTTCCACTCGAGAAAGCTATGAATATGCATGGACATATGCTTGATTTAAAAAAGCGTGGCACTTTTATTCGTTTATTCTGGCAAAAAACAAAAGGAAAACCTATCCCGTATTTTGGCTACTATCCAGCTAATATTAGATTTTCGCGCAAGCTTGTAGAGTTTGTTCTTAGGTGCCTGTTTACTACTGCTTCTTCAAAGTTTAGCAGATGGCTTGTAACACTTATACCTCAGAAGATTATTGGTCCTCTTTTCAATATTTTAAGAAAATCTTGGAAACACCTTTCTAAACCAACAAAGAGAAAAGGACTTAGGGCTATCCAGATGTCAGCCCCGGGAATGACAGATAGGTGGCAAGAAATAAAAAAGTTTGAGCAAAAGCAAGGTACAATACATGGATGACATATCAAAATTAAAACTTGCATTGGGTAAGTATATTGATTTCAACTACCGTCGCGTATTAACTCAACTTGATCGAGATCCATCATCTCCAACGTACGGTTGTTTTGATAGGAACTACTGGCATTACAAGATACGAGACTTTCCATCTGCCGTCCTTCAGCAAGGGGTCTTTTTGCTTGATGAGCTACGTAAAGGAAATATAGAAAGTACAGGAAAAGAACAGTTATTTCGAAAACTAGTATTGGGGTGCATAGAACAGACATCTAGGCAGATTGATTCTAAGGGGGCTCTCAGCGAGTACTACCCATATGAGAGAGGATATCCACCCGCAGCATTCTCTCTCTATGCATTGACAAGAATATTGCTTGACTGGCAAAACAGCAACATTGAGGGAATTAGCAAAGTAAATTGGAAACCTATTCAAAAACTCTATAACCATGTTCTTAATCGCGAAGAATCAAAGGCATCGAATCAGCAAGCAATTGGTCTTGCAGGACTTTATCTCGGGGCAAGGTTGCCAAATATTAAATCAGATATAAAAACAATTGATAAAAAACTAAATAAATTTCTTGCTACTCAACACGAAGAAGGTTGGTTCCCTGAATATGGTGGTTCAGACCTTGGTTATCTATCCACTACGCTTGATGCTTTGGCAGACATTGTTGATTGTACACAAAACAAAGAATGTATAAAAGCCTGTGATCGGGCAGTTGATTTTTATATTCGGTTGCTGGGATCAGATAATAAGCTACCCTCCACTTTGAACTCTCGTAATACAGATTATGTATTACCCTATGGCCTTGTACGTATCGCCAAAAAAAATCCAATGGCATCCTGGCTGGTTCATAAATTATTTGAAAATTCAGATTCATCTGATCATTTTTTATGGAGCACTGATGATAGGTATTGTTGTCATTATATTTTTTCCAGCGTAGTTAGAGCCTATTCTTTACTGGAGCAGATGGCAACTCCAGAGACTCCTCGTTTTAAAGAAAGAGATTGGTTGCCGGGATCTGGGATACTTATACACCGCCCGTCTACTGATATAACTGTATTTGTAGGGGCTAGCAAAGGTGGTCTATTAAGGATTCATAAAAAAGGTTTAGTCCCTCAAACAGATAACGGATGGCGAATTGTAAGAGGCCATCATATGTGGGTTAGTAATTGGTGGTCCTGTAATTGGGATATAGACTATTCAAACAGCAGTATTAAAATCACTGGTCCGTGCCAGCGAGTAAGTTTTTTCCAAGCAACACCCTCAAAACATTTGCTTCTACGAAGCCTTGCCTTTATTCTTCGTCAACACCTTATCCCTATTCTGAAGCGATTAATGATATTTCGACCCAATTGCGCAAATGGGCCTTTTTATTCACGGGAGATTCATATCAAAGCTAATGAGCTATCTGTAGTAGAAAATATAAAACAATTTCCAGGAGCTAAGTTATTCCGCGGCCCGAGGCAAAACATGCGTCATGTTGCAAGCGCTGATAGTTTTAGTGATGAAGAGTGGACAATAAGAGAATATGCGGATGAAATAATTTCTCTGAATGAAAGTAAGGTTATTAACACTTGCTGGGAACTTGATAAACAATTATGAAGCCTAAAAAACTTAAGTATCTAATATCAATTGTTATCGGAGTGACTCTCTTTGCATATGTATACCATACAGTTGATTTTTCTAATGTTATAACGCTTTTTCAGTCTGCCAAGCCAAATTACCTTGTATTATCCCTTTTTTTGTTTATTCCAACAACAATCCTGACCGGATACCGGTTTCAACTTATTATACCATCTGATAAGGATGTATCATTGTGGGACTGTATACGCCTCTTTTTGGCAGCTTGTTCCCTAAATTTGGTGCTTCCATCAAAAGCCGGTGACTTGTCAAAAGTCTTTTTTATTAACCAACATTGCAATACGCCAAAAAGCCTTGGCTTTGGGCTTGTTATTTTTGAAAGAGCTATGGACCTTGCAGCACTCTTGTTCTGTGGGTTGATAGGATTAACTTTTTGCAACACTCAAAAACAATTATTGCTTATTCCAATAATTGCATCTTCCCTTTTAATCATTATACTCTTCTTTTTGTCAAAAAAATTGCTGAGTAAGTTCATACAGACAATTCTTAGTCGTTTTATTTCAGATAAAAACTTGAACTCTTTCCAAGAATCAATATCAGAACTTCAGGACCAGTTGTTAGCGACTCCATACCGAACTGCATATATTGCTACTCTCTCTCTACTTGTTTGGGCTATGCACCTCATGCAAATATGGCTGTTTTGCTGTTCTATAGGTATACAAGTAAGTCCTTTTCAGGGAATGGGTCTTACATCTGTCGCAATTCTTGTAGGCCTCTTACCTTTGACTTTTGCAGGATTAGGTACGCGCGATGCCGCATTGTTCTTTCTGTACAAACCCTTTGCAAGTATAGATCAGGCCGCAACTATAGGCCTTTTCTGTTCTTTGCGGTATGTTGTAATGGGAATAGCCGGCGTCCCATTCTTTGGCCACTATATTATAAATTACAAAAAAAACTTGGGAGAACAATCAAAAACGGAAGTCCCCATGACTAAGTAGCTAAACTGCATAAATCACCGATCAAACACTATTTTATCACAAAAGTAGCCCTATGGGCAGGGAGTGTCTTACGGAACAGAGGGACTTGTAAAACTCGCAGTTATTTGTTGTTAGGAAAAACTTTTTACTTCCAACCTTCTTGCTCTTGCCATAAAACAACCTATAGTAACCAACGGTAATGTTACTTCGAAAATGCAAAGTGACGGGCGCGGAGCGTTATAATTTTGTTGTTTCTTGATGGTTGTTTCTTGTTAGGGAAAACTGCCAACGAAACAAAAGTTTCATTTTTAAACTATCCACGAATTACACGAATTGGCACGAATTAAATAATAAAAATAAGTAAACAAGAAAAAGAAAGTCGTTTTTTTCAGCGTTAGCTGAATTACCCCCGCTTTATTGTCTGGAATCTTTGATTCAGACACTAAAGCAAAAAAAGAATTAGTGTAAATTCGTGTAATTCGTGGACAAAAAAAGTACTTGCAGTAATTAGTGTAAATTCGTGTAATTCGTGGACAAAAAAAGTCCTTGCAGTAGTTTACATAATTCGTGGACAAAAAAATAATGAATAAAACAGTAATAAAAGTAGAAAATCTTGGTAAATGCTACAAGCTTGGTCTTACCCACGACGACCTCTTCGCAAACAAGATCGTCAATGGCGTCAAACGCATCTTCGGCAAAGCCCAATCCAAAGAAAACGAAGACTTTTGGGCTTTGAAGGACGTATCTTTCGAAGTAAAACAAGGTGATGTAGTCGGGATTATCGGACGCAATGGTGCAGGGAAAAGTACTTTATTAAAGATCCTAAGTCGTATTACCAAGCCAACAACAGGCAACATACAGATCAAAGGTCGTGTTGCAAGCCTTCTCGAAGTAGGCACCGGATTCCACCCCGAACTTACTGGTAGGGAAAATGTATTTCTTAATGGTGCAATCCTTGGAATGAAAAAAGCGGAAATTAAGAAGAAATTTGATGAAATTGTTGTTTTCGCTGAAGTTGAAAAATTTATTGATACCCCTGTAAAAAGATATTCGAGCGGTATGTACGTACGCCTTGCCTTTGCAGTTGCTGCTCACCTAGAACCAGAGATCCTTATCGTCGACGAAGTACTCGCTGTGGGGGATATCCAGTTTCAGAAAAAATGCCTTGGAAAAATGAAGAATATCGCCGGGGAAGGCAGGACTGTGCTTTTTGTAAGTCATAATATGGATGCGATTCAAAATTTATGTAACACAGCATTAGTTTTATTTGATGGACAATCGTTTGAATTAGAATCTCCCATTGATGCAATCAAGAAGCATCTAACGTCAAATGAAGAAAAAAAACCCGTAAAGTATATTTCTCGTCCAAATGATACGCCTATTTACTTTTCAAAAATTTTGCTCCTAAACTTAGCTTCAATTCTCACAACAGAATTTATAATATTTGAAAAATGGAAGTTGAAGGCAATTATAAATGTTGAAAAAGAAATAAAAAATATATGTGTAGGGCTTTCTATATCTCAAAATAATATTTTAATACAAGTAGTTTGGTCTAAACCACATTTATATAAAGAAGGCCAATATTCCATTATTTTTACAAATGATAACACAGATCTGCTTCCTGGAAACTTTGATATAACAGTAAGCTTAAGGATTGGAGTTAAACACAGATTGCACCATGTTGATAATGCAATTTCTTTTAAAATAGTAAAACCTAACAAATTAAAATTACAGACCATCCCGGAGTATGGATTTTTGCTTAATGATTTTAATATTAAAATAAAAAAAATGAATAATGAAGAATAATTATTACTTGCCAAAACAATACAAATCTAGACTAAAAGCAAAAACATTGACTAAAAATAGAGATGAAACAGACTCTTATTGGAGTGAAATGCGTCAAGATATGGCCTCGAAATATCAATATTATGTTTATGAAAAGGCTTACAAAGTAGCCAAGAAGTATAATGCAAAAAAAATACTAGATATTGGTTGTGGTTTTCCATACAAAATAAAACATTTTTTTGGTAAAGATGAGAGCTTCGAAATCACCCTAATTGACCAGCCTGAAAATGAAAAAATAATCCTTGACTTTTTTCCCAATGCAAGTTTTATCTCACTTAATTTAGATTTACCACTCACACCTTTGACAGAAAAATATGATATTATTATATGTGCAGATGTAATTGAACACTTATGTAAGCCCGAATACCTTCTCGAATTTATATTAAGTATTCTCGCTGATGGAGATAATAGTTTTGCTTTTATATCAACGCCTGAAAGAACTAGACTTTACGGAGAAGGAATATTATCATCTGGACACCCCGAACACGTTAGGGAGTGGGCTCTTACAGAGTTCATTGGTTTTGTTTCTAATAATGCCTTTAGAGTTATAGATTTTTCTCTTTTACCAACTAAACGCTTACCTTTCTTTGAAGAAAAGGTGTATTATTCATGTGCAAATAAAATTCAAAGAAATTGCTGGCAAGAATCCATCATGCTCCAATGTAAAAAAGTTAATAAGGAATAATCTCTATGTGTGGAATTGCCGCAATATATTCTAATAAGGCCAATATACCCAAAGTACTCTCAAAAGCAGTTGAAGTTCTAAGATCTAGGGGACCTGACAACCAAAACATATGGTCTAATGGTAATGGTGTCGGTTTAGCACACACTAGACTTGCTATATTAGACCTTTCGGCTACAGGAAATCAGCCATTTGCTAATGAAACAAAAGAAATTTTTTTAGTTTCAAATGGGGAAATTTACAACCATAAAACTTTGAGAAAACAATTATTATCAAGAGGACACAAATTTTTATCCCAAAGTGATAATGAAGTAATTCTTCATGCCTATGAACAATGGGGATTAGATTGTGTAGAGCACTTTATTGGTATGTTTTCTTTTGTTATATGGGATAATACAAAAAAAGAATTTTTTGCTGCTAGGGATCATATTGGTATAAAACCTTTATACTATTCTAATTCACCAGACGGAATCGCATTTTCTTCAACTCTTGATTCTTTAATGATTTTAAACCAAATGCCATTAAAGATAAAACCTCTAGCTCTAGCATATGCGTTAACATTGCGTTATGTTCCTTCTCCTTATGCTTTCTGGGAAAACAGCAATAAACTACAACCAGGTCATACTTTAACTTATTCGAAGGAAAAAGGCCTTAAAATAAAGCCATATTGGGTTGCCCCAATTGACACAGATTATTCTGCTAACTATTCATATAATAATTGGCTTGAACTATATAATACAGTAATCAAGGACCATTTAATGTCAGATGTTCCGTTAAGTATCTTTCTTTCTGCTGGTTTAGATTCGACCAGTATTGCTATTGCAATTTCAGAATTAGGCATAAAATTCAGTGCAATTTCAGGCTCTATAGAAGAGTATGAGGCTAATGAATTTCACACTGCAAAACTCACTGCTGAAAAATTAGCTTGCCCCTGTATAAAGGTCCCTATACATAGCAACGCATTTAACTCCTACGAAAAACAGATCCTTGACGCATTTGATGAGCCACAAATAGATAGTGGCCCTTTACCTATGTATTTAGTGAGCCAAGCTGCAAGCAAAAAATTTAAAGTGTCAATATCAGGAGATGGAGGAGATGAATGCTTTGGTGGATACCCTTGGCATCGTCCATTTGGTATAAAAGAATCAAAAACAAATAAAATTCTCAAGAAGTTGTTACCTTTTTCTAAAAAATACTTGGATAACAATAACCTTTTTCTTCAAGATTATGCAAATCGAACGGGTACACCTTTTTCTGTAAATGAAGTTAATATTTTATTTTCACCTATCATCTCTGATTTTTCTGAAGAAAAACGAGTATTTCCGTTTAAAAAACATTATATAAAAAAAATTCACCCTTTAAGAGCATACCAGCGTATTGATTTGTTTACTTTTTGTTCAGATTTATGCTTGTTCAAAGTCGACAGAGCCAGTATGGCAAACTCGCTAGAAGTAAGAGTTCCTTTTCTAGATAAAAGAATATTAGAGTGGTCACTTAGCAGACCTTTTACAGAAGAAGATGTGCAACTTAAAAATGCAAAATCATTACTTCGAGAATATGTAAAAACTTATAATTTGAGTAATGTTTTAAAGCAACCCAAATCAGGCTTTAGCCTTAAAGGACTTGAAATGTTAAGTGTATCTCCAAATACTGTCAATGAAATTAATAAAGGCATCTTAGTAAAAGGGGGATACCTTGTAAAGAACTGGGAAAAAATGTTGCCGTATAATAATGCTAATTTGCGAAAAATATGGGTATTGAAATATCTTTCTGACTGGTTGGAAAATAAAATCTTACAAATTGAGAACTACAAATCAGTAACCAAATGAAAGATATATAAATGTATACAAATATTTTAGCTTCATTGGCACGTTTATCAAAAAAAATTTCCAGAAAAAAAATTTTTAATAATCTTGACTATTGGTTACAAAAAAAAAATATAAAAAAAGCAAAATATTGTCTAAATATTGGAGCTGGAGGAGAGATTGAAAAATATCTTATTGCTAATGAAATAGCTTTTAAAAGTGTAGATATTGATATAAAAAGAAAGCCAGATATTGTTGCTGATATATGCAAGATGAATATGATACCTGATTCGTCTATCCAAGTCATTTTTTTACTTGAAGTTTTAGAACATGTAAAACAACCTCAAAAAGCTTTAAAGGAAATGCATCGAATATTAGAGGATGATGGTATAATTATAGCATCAACACCTTTTATACTAGGCATACATGATGCTCCCTATGATTATTACAGGTATACAAAGTATGGCATTCAGTATCTTTTTAGAAACTTTGAAGAATTAGAAATAAAAGAGCGAAACTCACTGCCAGAGGCTTGTATTTGCTTGTTATTCAGACTGTATAATGTAGGAAGTGGCAAAACTAAGTTAACTGCGACTATCCTGTCTCCAATATTTTTATTTTTCTTGATACTTGCACTAATGAGTTCGCATTTTCTTAATCATCCAGAAGTTACTACAGGCTATTTTTATGTATTCAGGAAATCAGAGGGAAAAAAATATTAATTCTGGTGAAATTTCAATTGTAATAAGAACTGTTGGAGAAAGAACGGAAAACTTATGTAGACGACTTGTAAGTAAAGAAATACCTAAGGAGTTTATAGTAACTGTCCGAGAATATCCTTTTGGAGAAGCAGTTAGAAAGACCTTTGAAAAAGGTATCGAAATGGGACAAAAATGGACTTTGGCATTGGATTCCGATGTTTTATTGCGAGCGAATGCAATTCAAGAGATTCTAAATTATGCAGAATATCTGGAATCAAAAACTAAAGAAGATATATTCTTTATCAATTTTATTGTTATAGATAAATTGTTGGGAAAAGCTAGAACTGCAGGAGTTCACCTATACAAAACAAACCTATTTGAAAAAGCTCTGTTATATGCAACTAAAGACATTGATAACCACGAACGTCCAGAAAGTTTTGTCAGATCAAAAATGGCAATAAATGGTTATCCAGCTTATGATATTGAAAACCTTATTGTCGGCTTACATGATTTTGAACAGTTTTACTTTGATATTTATCGCAAAGCATTTACCCATCGACTTAAGCATTCAGAAGAATTAATACATAAAACAATGCAAGCATGGAAAAGATTGGCGGTAACCGACCGTGATTTTCGAGTTGCATTAGCTGGAGCACAAGCTGCAGAGCAATCTGATTTAAATGCAATCATTGACAAAAGACTATTCCCTGAACATATATCAGAAATAGATGCATTATCTGGGCTTAAAGAAAAAGAAAACATAGAAATAAATAATTTTGGTCCTGGAAAAATATCAAAACTTATGGGAGATTTTAGCCCTTTCCTTGAGTTTGTAGAAGCAAAGAATATGATTGCTAATGCTCGGGGTATGCTAAAAATACAGGCATATCAAAGTTTTTTTAAGAGATTACTCAAAGCATATAATAACTATGGAGTGTCACGCTTACCCTTTTGGTTAATAGCAGCATTATTAGAAGCTTTTCGTTGGAGAATTTTGAAGCTGCTTTCTATGGACAATGAGATTTGATTATGTCAAAACATACTATTTTAACAAATAAGGAAATAGAAGAATTTAAAGTTTCAAAAAGGATTACTTCTTTATTGGATCAGATTTGTAAACACTTAAATAAAAAGAAAAGGCAACTACGTGTATTAGATTGGGGATGTGGCAGGGGAAAAACGGTAGGGAAACTGCTAAAATTAGGCTATAATGCATATGGCATAGATATAGATGAAGTAACAATTTTTAATGGTAAACCTTGGTTTGATAATAATGGTTATCCATTTGATAGGATTTTATGTGTTAAAGCAAACAAAAAACTACCTTTTGAAGATGGTTATTTTGATGTGGTATTAACAGAACAAGTTTTAGAACATGTAGATAATATTGAAAATGTATTTTTGGAAATGGATCGGATATCTAATTCCAATTCTGTTACAATTCATACGTTCCCTGCAAAATGGCGTATTCAAGAACCGCATTTATTTATGCCATTTGTCCATTGGTTACCTAAAAATATTTTACGTAAATGGTTGATTTTATTTTTCACTTTTTTGGGTAAAGAACCACGGCCTTTATGGGCTGACAATGAGGGCAATAAAGTTTCCAGAGTTAAAAAATATTATGATTATAGCATAAAAAAAACCTATTACAGATCTTTTCCGAAAATAAAAAATATTTTAGAAAACAATAATTTTAGTGTTAAAATCACCCCCTTTTATCCCCAACTTGAATTTAAAAAATCTAAAATTAAAATAATCAATTTTACAAGTATAAAAAGAGATAAAGGCTTTATGTTCTGGAAGTTTGTTGTCCGTAAATTGTATTGTTTTTATATAACTAATTTCAACTCAGTTAGTATTACTACAACTCGGAAATAGCTTCATGAAAATAGCGTTTATATTCTATGACCGTCCGAATTACACAGGAGAATCCTTTTAGAGTTATCAAGTATCCAAGAAAAAAATGTAGTTAATATAGACAACTGGAATTCTGAAAGAGTAGCAAAGATGATTGGTGCTTTCAGCGTTTTTTTAAATGTGTTGGGTCAAAAAATAAGATTAAGAATGCACATAGTATGCTTGATATCAAACAGCGAACTCCCAGTTTATGCCAACAGTGCTTGGAAGCATATAAAGATAATGGTTTTATACGTTTTCCCGTTTGGTTATGTGCGACAAGGTTAAATAGAGTTGTCTGAAGATTGATGAATCTAACAAAAACTAACAAATAAAATGAGCTAGACCCTGCACGAAAAGGTAAAAAAAAGAAAGAACCTTTTCATACATGCTCTTTAAGCTCAAAATCAGAGATTTTAAGCTGCCTAGCTTCAGAGATTTAACAGAATAAGAACATCTTTTCATGTTTTGTGTTAAAAAAGTGATAAAAAACAGGAAAAAATTTCAAAACGTAGGAGATTTCAAGGCTTTGAAATCAAAAGACAGTGTACGAAATGCCTTGAAGCGAAGCGGAAAGGCTTTTCGTGCAATGTCGAGCTATTATAAATAGTAATAAATCCATTTCATTAATATGAAAATAAAACATAAAGATATTCTTTTACTAACCGGAAATCTTACATCACCACAAGGAGGGGCATCAATTTCAGGTCTTGATGTCCTGATGGCCTTATCTAATATACCTGATGCTCAATTAACGGTTCTTGCACAAGCAACTTCAATATTGAAAGATAAATATGTTAAAAATGTATCTTTCAAAGGTTATTATATACCGCCTACTTTTCCCAAGGATAAAACAATTTTAAATCATCTAAGGTATATAAAAAACTTAATAGTATATCCAATAAATACATTTATATTTAAGCATAAAAAATATCGTGTTTGTATTGTAAATGGAATAGGGAATCATGATAAGTTTGTTAAAGTTAGCAATATATTACCTCATAATTGTCAAAAAATACTAATAGTAAGAGAATCCCCCAGGCATTTTACCGAATTAAAACTTAATAAAGTTAAGTCACAATTTAAGTTATACGATTATTTGATTTTTGTATCATCAAACTGTCAAAGTGAGTGGTGTGATGTCACAGGTTACCCTACTGAAAATACATTTTACATTCCAAATTGTGCACCAGAAGAGAAAATAAATGTACTCATGAAAAAGTCTAAATTACAAACAAAGCGAGAATTAAACCTTTCAGAAGATCGTTTTGTGGTTGCTTCTGTGGCAAGTATCATTCCAAGAAAGGGGCAAGATAAAATTTTGAAAATTACAGATAATCTGATTGAAAAAATCCCGAACCTACTTTTTCTATTTATAGGACCAAATAATAATGACGAATATTTTAAAGATTTTCTCAGCAAAATTAACACAGATAAAAATAAAGATTATTTTAAATATTTTGGAAAAAAAAGTAATGCTTTAGAATACATTTATGCGTCAAATGCAATGGTTTTAACAAGTAATTCAGAAGCAATGCCCAGGGTCATCCTTGAGTCTATGGCATTAAAGACTCCTGTAATCACATCCAACGTAGATGGTTGCTCTGAGCTGATTGAGCATGAAAAAAATGGTTTCCTCTTTGATGATCAGAGCTTAGATAAAGTAGTAGATTACCTGAGGTTGCTGTCCTGCAGTAAAGAGGCTGGACATAATTTAATAATGAAATCCTACGAAAAATATAAAGTTTCATTTACGCGCAAACATCTTAATCAGCGATATAATGAAATGTTAAAACAAGTTCTAAATTAAAAATTAAAGGAAATATTTTCTGACGATGAAGATCTTAGCAATTATCCCTGCGCGAAGTGGTTCCAAAAGTATTAAAAATAAAAACATTAAACTTATTTCCGGAAAACCAATGTTAGCGTATTCGATTGAACATGCTCTAGCTTCAAAATTAATATCAAGGGTAATTGTGTCAACGGATAGTGAAGAGTATGCTGATATAGCCAAAAGACATGGAGCAGAGGTACCATTTTTAAGACCTTCAGATTTAGCAAAGGACAATTCAACAGATTTAGAAACCTTTCAACATGCCCTTGCTTATCTAAAAGACACAGAAGATTATATACCAGATTTATGTGTACACTTAAGACCAACCTACCCAATCCGCACAATAAGCTTAATTGATAAAGTAATTGAGGTACTATTAGAGAAACCTGACTATGATTCAGTCAGAACAGTAACAAAAGTGCCTCATACACCATACAAAATGTGGTCAAGAAATCAAGGTGGAAAACTTGTTCCAATTTTAACACTTGAAAACTTGGATGAACCTTGGAATGAACCAAGGCAAAAACTCCCAGAAATCTTTGTGCAAAATGCCAATGTTGATGTTGTAAGGACTAAAACAATAACTGAACGGAATTCAATGACAGGCAAAAAAATATATGGAATGGAAGACGACAATTTTTTTGATATAGATACAGAAAAAGAAATGGCGGTTGCTATTAATAATATACTTTCATCATCCACAAAGAATTATACATTTTGCTTTGATATTGATGGTGTTATTGCTTCTATAACTAAAGACAATAATTATGAGTTGGCATACCCCAAAAAGGGTATTATATTTTGTATAAACAAGTTATTTGAATTGGGACATCATATAATATTATTTACAGCCAGAGGGTATGTTACTGGTATTGACTGGAAAGAAACAACAAAAAATCAACTTAAAGAGTGGAATGTAAAATATCATGAATTAAAATTTGGCAAACCAGCTGCCGATTTTTATATTGATGATAAAATGCTTGCCCCACATTTCCTAAACTTGTTCACTAATTAATAAAATCAAAGAAAGGTAGCTATAATGAATAATATATTTAAAAAATTGTTTATTTTTGAAATGGCAAACAACCACCAGGGTGACGTAAAACTTGGGCTTAAGATTATTAGCGAGATGGCAAAATTAAAACGTAAATATCAGATAAATTGTGGAGTCAAATTACAATTAAGAGACTTGGATTCTTTTATTCATCCAGATTATATTTCTAGAACAGATGTAAAACATATTCCAAGATTCCTTAGTACTAGATTAAGTAATGAGAAATTCAGAATACTTCTTGATGCGATTCATGCTGAAGGCATGCTTTCTATTGTCACTCCTTTTGATGAAAACTCGGTGCAAAACAGCATTAATCTAGGGGCCAAAATCCTTAAAGTAGCTAGTTGTAGTGCAAAAGATTGGCCTTTACTAGAAGAAATATCAAAAACAAAAAGACCCTTGATAATTTCTACAGGAGGGTGTAACATAGAGGACATTGACGAGATTTATAGTTATTTTACCCATAAAAGAATTGACTTTTCATTGCTTCATTGCGTTGCACAATATCCTGCAAATAATGACTCTCTTTGTTTGAGTTTTATAGACAAACTCAAAAATAGATACCCTGAAATAGCTATTGGATGGTCAGGTCATGAAGCTCCAGATAATTATGATCCTATAAAAGTTGCAATAGCAAAAGGTGCAGAAATATTTGAACGCCATGTGGGTGTGCCCACAGAAACAATACAGTTAAATGCTTATTCTATGTACCCGCAACAAGTTGATAACTGGCTAGATACTGCCTCGACAACTATGAAAATATGTGGTAATGGAAATCAAAAGCATATCTCACAAGAAGAATTAGACTCTCTCTTGTCGCTTCAAAGAGGAGTATATGCAAAAAAAGAAATAGCAAAGGGAAAAAAGATAGAAGCTGATGACATCTTTTTTGCAATGCCTTGCTTAGAAGGTCAGCTACAGTCAAGTGACTTTGGGAAATACAGAGCTGAATATTTTGCATCTAGAGAGTACAACACTAACGAAGCTATCTTTGAAGAATGCACAATTCAAGATAAAATACGGATAATAAGAAGTGTTGTGCATGAGGCAAAAGGCTTGCTTTATGAAGCAAATATACATATTGGTGAAGACTTTTCTGTGGAACTTTCACATCATTATGGTATACAACAATTTAGAAGTATTGGCGCTGTGATTATAAATATTATTAATAGAAAGTATTGTAAAAAATTAATAATTGTATTACCAGGACAGTTGAATCCTACACACAAACACTTATGTAAGGAGGAAACATTTCAATTACTTACAGGTGATTTAACTCTTAAGCTTAATAAACAGTCTCACTGCTTAAAACCTGGAGATAAAATGCTTGTAGAACCAGGAGTATTTCATAGTTTTCAATCAAATAATGGTGCTATTTTCGAGGAAATATCTACGACTCATTTAAGAGCTGATTCAATTTACGAAGATGTGATAATTAATAAACTTGACCCTCTTGAAAGAAAAACAATTATTGATACTTGGTAAGTGTAAATTTTAATTTGTTTATTATGGAAAAAATAAAACTTGTCATATGGGATTTAGATGAAACCTTTTGGAAAGGAGTACTTTCAGAAGGTGAAGTTAATATCATAACAGAAAATGTTGAAATGGTAAAATACCTTTCCAAACGTGGAATAATTAATAGTATTTCTTCAAAAAATTCCTACGATCAAGCAAAAAAACTCCTAAAAGAGTATAATATCTGGGATTATTTCATATTTCCTCATATATCCTGGCAGCCTAAAGGGGCTCAGATTAAAGATATTATAAATAAAAGCAACCTACGCACAACAAATGTTCTTTTTCTTGACGACAATATATTAAATTTGAAAGAAGCAGTTTTCTACAATAAAGGCTTAAATATTAAAATGCCTGACTTTATTCCTTCCATCAAGATATCTCCTAGTTGCATTGGTAAAGATGATAGCAACTTGTCTCGTCTCAAACATTATAAAATAATTGAAACTAAAAATGAAGAAGCAGAACTTTGCAGTGATAATGTTAAGTTTCTTAGGGAATCAGATATTACTATTTCATTTATTGGTAATTTGGGAAAAAATAAAAAAAGATTGCTAGAACTGCTGAATAGGACAAACCAATTAAATTTTACAAAAAAAAGACTATCTGAGTATGAACTTGATAGTCTAATAAATAATAAAAAATTGTCTCAAAAACTCATTAAAGCGAAAGATAAATACGGTGATTATGGAATTATTGGTTTTTATTCATTTAATGAAGAGGAGAAAATACTTGAGCATTTTGTCTTTTCTTGCAGGATACTAAACATGGGAATTGAACAATATGTATATTCAATGCTTGAAGTTCCTAGAATTAATATTGTTCCGGAAATCGCTGTAAAACTGAACTCAAGTAAACCTGATTGGATTAAAGAGACAAAAAGTAAAAAGAAAAGTAAAAAGAATGCTAATAAAATAAAAATCCTATTCAAGGGAGGATGCGATTTATCACAAATGCTGCATTACCTTAAAGAATATAAAATTAATATTATCGAAGAAACAAATTACGTAAATAAAAAAAATAATTTTCCTATCCATGCGGAACATACACAGATACTTCTTGATTCTTTAGCTTTAGCGAATCAAGAGGTCGAATATATTAACAAATATATCCCATTTCTAGATAAAAATGCATATAAAACAAAAATTTTCAAAGCAAAGTCATATGATATTTTAGTCTATAGTGTTTTGATGGATTATACACAAGAGCTTTACAAACATAAATCTCACAAAATAGTAATACCTTATGGGGGATATAATAATTTAGTAGACACTAATCAAAAACAAGATTTTCTTAATAATTATTCTCAAAAAAATATTGATATAGATTTCTCTTTTTTCGATTATTTCATAAAAAACTATGAGCATATTGGTCAAATTCGGCCTAGTGATTTTTATGGAAATTTAGTCGCTATTAGAAAAAAAATTCCACTTAATATTCCAATAATTTTTATAAATGGAGCAGAATTAAATTCACCAAATTTGAATGAAAAAAAGTCCATTGAAAGACATATCAAAATGAATTCTATTTTGGATAAATTTATCGAGCAATCTGACAATTGTTTTTTAATTGATATCAGAAAAGTTGTAACAGAAGACTATCATCTCACAAATAACCTAAGACATTATAATAGAGAAACATATATGCTTATTGCAGGAGAGATGATATCATTAATAGAAAAAATTTCGAAGATAAAGTTTGCCACAAAAAAGCTTAAACTTTTAAGAAATTTAAAAAAATCAATAATTAATTTTATTTCTATTTGATTAAATAATCAGAAAAAGTTATTATTTATTTCCAATAAATATAAAACAAATGAAATTTAAGACGCGAGATGATATTACTAAGTTTTTATCTGATTATGAGATAAGCCTTGAAGATCGGATCAATAACTTTAACTTTAGTGGAGTTAACTTTTGGCCAATAATAAAAATCTCTAATGCTTATAGTCTATATCAGCAATCTCTGAATAATAATAATGATCTAGAAAGAGAAAAACAGAACCCAATAAAACTACGATTAGACCACTATGTACCTTGGCTAAAATTAAAATTAATAGATTTTAAAAAAAATCAAAATATTAATTTAACAAATGATATTGATATTTGTATCATTACTAGATCAATTGATAGAAGGTTATACTTATCTGATGCTGGATGGTTTTGTATTTTTTCAGACTCACTTAGAAAAACCTACCCCGACCTAAATATAATAAATCTTGAGAGAGTTGTAAAGAAAAGTCCAAAGTATCCAAGGTATAATCCTTCTGTTGTGATTAATGGTTTAGAAACCATTAATGGTCACTTGATAAAAAAAGATAAATTCAATTTATCAAAAGACTTTATAAATAGTTACAAGATCTTTTTACAATCAAATAATCTCAATTATGATAAAAGTAAGCTAATAAATCAAATTCAATATTTCTTTTCTATTTTCAATACATATACTAGCATATTTCGTAAATTATCTCCTAAACTTGTTTTTGTTGTAAATTGGTATAGTACAGCAGGAATGGCTATATGCTATGCTGCTAAAAGACTAAAAATACCTTGTTTTGACTTTCAGCATGGAATGCAAAGTAAAGAACATTTTGGATATTCAGGCTGGGAAAATCTGCCTATTAATGCTTATTCAATATTTCCTTCTCATTTTTGGGTTTGGTCAAGTAAAGAAAGAGATAACTTAATAAAAAATAATAGTATTTTTAAAGATAGTAATATTGTTGAAGGTGGTAACTTGTGGTTAAACTTATGGTTAAAAAATAGTCTCTTTCTAGAAGAACCACTAACATACGCTGAAAAGGTATTCTGCCAGAATAAAAAATATATCCTGGTTACTCTACAAACAAATTCAAATTTCGAAATTAAATTTATTTATGACATAATAAAAAATTCTCCAGACAACTGGTCTTGGTTGATAAGGGTACATCCTAGTGAAACCAAGGGGATCGGTCAGCTGAAAAATATATTTAAATGTTTTGGAGAAAAAATTGAGATTGACCATTCAACAAAACTTCCTTTATATGCTATTTTCAAAAGAATAGACAGTCACATAACAGGCTTTTCTACTTGCGCAATAGAAGCATTGAATTTTGGAATAAAATCAGTAATTTTTCACCCTAATGGTAAAAAAGCATTTGAAAACTATATTGAAGAAAAAAGTTTTTATTATGCCGAAGATGTACAAAATGCATTATCTATTTTAAAATATTTAATAAAATTAAATCTTCAGTTCAAGTCTAAAACACCTGAAATTTATCCAATTAAAAGGAATTTTTTCTAGACAATGAATATACTTCACATCGCGGGAGGGGACCTTTCCGGAGGTGCAGCAAGAGGTACTTACTGGCTGCATCAGGCACTTATTGAAAAAGGCGTAAATTCTAAACTGATTATTCAGAATTATGAGGGTTTTGAAAAAAATATTTCAGGTATAAGAAGGAATTTTAAAGAAAAACTTTTCAATAGGATTCGCCCACTCTTAGACCAGTCATTACTAAAGTTTTATCCTAATAAAAAAGAGAGGTCTTTCAGCCCGGGTTGTTTCGGATATGATATAAGAAAGCATCCCTTTTATGAAAAGTCAGACATAATTCATCTGCATTGGATAAACAATGCGATGATAGATGTTAAAATCCTATCTAAAATAGATAAACCGGTAATATGGACAATAAGGGATATGTGGCCTTTTACAGGGGGATGCCATTGTGCTTTAGACTGTGAAAAATATGCTACGGGATGTGGAGCTTGTCCACTTTTAAATTCTATTGATGAAAATGATTTATCAAAAATTGATAATATTAAAGAGTTTGTACAAAAGTTTAAAATTATATGTGAAAATAGTTTAAAACATTTAGAAAAAGGCAGATACTTTGCAGTTGTTATAGGTGATGTGTATAAAAATAGTGAAGTTATACCACTTGGATTTTACTGTATGGATATGATAAAAAGAGATTTTAAAGTGAAACTCAAAGGGACTATTATCAAAAATATTGAGGGAAATCGTGGAAAACTTGGTGTTGGTGGTATTTGGAGATATCGGGCTTTAAATAGTGATTATTATAAGGAAAGAAATGGTGCAGAAAGAAAATTTAACATATTCAGATGCTATTGAAATGGTTATGAATGACAATGGTGGGTTTGCA